>CAYRMX010000020.1:0-12593 GCA_964425295.1 uncultured Oscillospiraceae bacterium
CTCTTCATCTGCGGCGGTGCCTTTGACGGTCTGGATAAGATCATCGAGCGCCGTGTCGACCGTTCCAGCCTCGGCTTCGGGGCACAGCTCAAGGAGCGCGGCGACCGCGACATCGGCGCGCTGTTTGCGCAGGTGCAGCCGCACGATCTGCTGAAATTCGGCATTATCCCGGAGCTTGTCGGTCGCCTGCCTGTCGTCACCAGCCTCGGAAACCTCAAAAAAGAGGATCTTGTCCGCATTCTGACCGAGCCGAAAAACGCGCTCTGCCGTCAGTATCGGAAGCTTTTGGAGCTGGATCATGTGACGCTGGACTTTGAGGTCGCGGCGCTGGAAGCAATCGCCCAGAAAGCCATCGACCGCAAGATCGGCGCAAGAGGTCTGCGCGCCGTGCTCGAAGACGTCATGACCAAGATCATGTACGAAATCCCGTCCGACCCCACGATCTCTCAGGTGCTTATCACCAAGGACTGCGTGGAAAACGGCGCGGAGCCGGAGATCACGCGCACCAAGGAGCGGCGTCGCCCGCCCCACCCGAATGCGGGATAACAGAACAGAGGGGGAGCAAGCTATTGCCCCCTCTTTCTTTTTAGATGTCTTGTTACGTTATTTTGCGGCGCAATTTTACCTCAAAAGCCGCACATTCTGCGGGCGTGTTCCCGCGGAAAGGAGAACCCTATGAACGAATTGATTCTGTCCGAGCGGATGCCGGTGCTCCCCCTGCGCGGGCTGACGGTCTTTCCGCACGCGATGATGCACTTTGACGTCGGGCGGGAAAAATCCGTCCGCGCGCTGGACGAGGCAATGACCGGCGATCAGCGTATTTTTCTTGTCACGCAGAAGGACGTGATGCAGGATGACCCCGACTTTTCCGATCTCTATCCGATCGGAACGGTCGCCCAGATCCGTCAGGTTTTGAAAATGCCCGGCGACGCCGTGCGCATTCTGGTCAGCGGTGAATATCGCGCCCGCATCACCGAGGGACACCGGACTACGCCTTACCTCTCTGCTCGCGTGGAGTCCGTCCCGGAAGCGGAGTATCTTGCCGATACCCCGCGCGTTGAGGCACTGCTGCGTCAGGCGGTGCAGCTTTTCGACGAATTCGTCGAGCTGTCGCAGCGGCCGGTGCAGGATGTCATGCTCAAGATCATCGCCTCGAAAGACCCCGGTCGCGTTGCCGACCTCATGGCGCAGGCGGCGACGTTCGGCTATACCGAGAAAATGCGGGTTTTGCAGCAGCTTCATCCCGTGCGCCGTCTGGAGATTGCGAACCGCCTCTTTGCGCGTGAGCTGGAGATCTTGCGGCTGGAAAACGAGCTTCAGGATATGACGCAGCAGAGCATTGACAAGGGGCAGCGTGACTATTTCCTGCGCGAGCAGATGAAGGTCATCCGCACAGAGCTTGGCGAAAACGATGATGAGGCGGAGCTGGAAGACTACCGCGCCCGTATTGAAAAGCTCTCTCTGCCCGAGGAGATCGCCTCGAAGCTGGAAAAAGAGGTGCAGCGCCTTGGCAAGCAGCCGTATGGCTCGTCCGAAGCGTCGGTCATCCGCAGCTATCTCGACCTAGCGCTGGAGCTTCCGTGGAACAAGCGGACAAAGGAGCGTGTCAATGTGGCGCAGGCGCGGAAGATTCTCGACCGCGACCATTTCGGGCTGGAAAAGGTCAAGGAGCGCATTTTGGAGATCCTTGCCGTCAAGCAGCTCGCGCCGGACATGGCAGGGCAGATCATCTGTCTGGTCGGCCCTCCGGGCGTCGGCAAAACGTCGATCGCCATGAGCGTCGCGACCGCGCTTAACCGCAAGCTTGCCCGCATTTCCCTCGGCGGCATTCACGATGAGGCGGAAATTCGCGGTCACCGGAAGACCTATATCGGCGCAATGCCGGGGCGAATTTTGTCGGCGATCCAGCAGGCTGGTTCGCGCAATCCGCTGCTTTTGCTCGACGAAATCGACAAGCTCGGCAGCGACTATCGCGGCGACCCATCGGCGGCGCTGCTTGAAGTGCTGGACGCCGAGCAGAATGCCTCGTTCCGTGACAATTACCTTGAGCTTCCGTTCGATCTCAGCGAGTGCATGTTCATTACGACTGCCAACACGACCGATACCATCCCGCGCCCGCTGCTTGACCGCATGGAGGTCATCGAGCTTGGCTCTTACACCGATGAGGAAAAGTTGATGATTGCCAAGCAGCATCTTCTGCCCAAGAAGCTGACAAAGCATGGGCTGAAGAAATCGCAGCTCCGCGTGACGGACGACGCCATTCGCGAACTCATCCACTGCTACACCCGCGAGTCCGGCGTCCGCAATCTGGAACGCGAACTTGGCGCGCTGTGCCGCAAGGCGGCGATGCGACTTGTTTCGGACGAGACGCTGACCCGCGTGAACATCACGGGTGGAACGCTTGAGGACTTCCTCGGCCCGAAAAAGATCCTGCCCGAAAAGCTTCCGGCGACCGACCCTGTCGGGCTGGTAACGGGGCTTGCGTGGACGGCGGTTGGCGGCGAGACGTTGGAAGTCGAGTGCAACGTCGTTGACGGATCGGGCAAGCTCGAACTGACCGGCAACCTCGGCAATGTCATGAAAGAGTCCGTGCAGGCGGCAATGAGCTATATCCGCAGCCGCGCCGAGCTGCTGGGCATTCCGACCGATTTTTATAAAACCAAGGACATTCACGTCCATTTCCCGGAGGGCGCCGTTCCCAAGGACGGCCCGTCCGCCGGCATCACGGTCTGCACGGCGATGGTCTCCGCGCTGACCGGCGCTCCGGTGCGCAGAGAGATCGCAATGACCGGCGAAATTTCCATTCGCGGTCGCGTCCTGCCCATCGGCGGACTGAAAGAAAAGACAATGGCGGCGCTCCGCCACGGCATCAAGACGGTCATCATTCCGCAGGCGAACGAAAAGGATTTGCAGGAAATCGATCAGACGGTGCGCAAGGCGCTGAATTTCATCGCGGTCGAGCATGTTGACGCGGTGATCGATGCGGCGCTCGCCCTGCCCGCTGCGCGCAAGCCGGAAACGGTGAGCAAAAAGCAGCAGGCGGCGGTGCAGGTGCCGCAGGAGCAGCGCAAGCCGAAAGCGGGGATACGCCAATGAATCTGCAAAAAGTCACATTTGTCAAATCGGCTGCCGCGCCGCGCGACTTCCTCGCAGACGGCTTGCCGCAGATCGCCTTTGCCGGCAAGTCGAATGTCGGCAAATCCTCGGTGCTCAACTGCATTTTGCAGCGCAAAAACTTTGCCCGCGTCGGGCAGAAACCGGGGAAAACCATCCATATCAACTATTTCCTCGTTGACGAATGCGCGTATTTTGTCGACCTTCCGGGCTACGGCTATGCACAGGTTGCCGCCTCGGAAAAGGAGCGCTGGGGACGGCTGATGGAGTCGTATTTTGCCAATCCCGAGCCAATCTCCCTCGGCGTGATGATCGTCGATGCGCGCCACGCGCCGACCGCGCTGGACAAGGTGATGGCGGAGCTGTTTTGCAATACGGGACGTCCGTTCCTTGTCGTTGCGAACAAGCTTGACAAGCTCAAAAAGAGCGAGATCGAGCCGAACATGCAGACCATCCGCCGCGACTTGCGACTTGATGACGCCGTGCCGCTCATTCCGTTTTCCGCGGAAAAGGGAACGGGGCGCGCCGAGCTGCTGCGCGAGATCGTGCGCGTTTGCGGAAAATAGGCACAAAAAAACGGATTTGCCATGTCAAATCCGTTTTTTTGGTTGCGAATTTCGGGTGGAAATGGTATACTATAAAAAATACCGTTATCATGCCGCAAAAGTGCTTGCGTGCGGCGGCTGATCGAACGCAGAGGTTGCGCATGGATGAACCGAAATATCACCTGACCGGTGTGATGCACACCCGCGACGCTCTGCCGGAGGATTTTGACGGCCCGCTGGACGTCATTTTGCTCCTGCTGAGCAAAAATAAAATTGAAATTCAGGACGTCAGTATCACGTCGATTCTCGAACAGTACCTTGCGTATCTGGACGAGATGAAGCGGCTGGACATGGAAATCGCGAGCGAATTTATCGCAATGGCGTCGCATTTGATGCTGATTAAGACCAAAATGCTTCTCTCGGCGGCGGAGCGCGAGGAGGCGGTCAGCGAGATGGAGCTGCTCATTCGCTCCCTCGAAGAACGCCAGCGTGCCGATGCCTATGAACAGATCCGCACGGCGGTGTCGTTTTTAGAGCCGCGCAGCGAGATCGGGCGAAATCTGTTTGTCAAGCAGCCCGAGCCTTATCGGGCGGACACAACGTACCGCTACCGCCACGAGCCGGACGACTTGCAGCGCGCATTTTCCATGATCGCCGAGCGCAGCGAGCGCAAGCTCCCGCCGCCTGTGGCAAACTTTCAGGGCATTGTCGGCGCAGAGCCGTACCCCGTCACCAAAAAGGCGGCACAGGTGCTCAAACGCCTGCTTATGCGCGGCTTGACGAAATTCCGCGCCTTGTTTAAGGGCAATCGCTCGCGCAGCGAGATCGTGGCAACGTTTCTCGCGGTGCTGGAGCTGTGCCGTGTCCACTCGATCACGATCGAGGACGGCGAAGATGATGATGTGAACATCCGCTTCTGCAAGATGCCGGATGAAGAAACGGAGAAATTGGATGGAACAGTCGGAACTGGAACGGCAGATTGAGGCGATTTTGTTCGCGGCGGGCGAGCCGGTGGAGACCGAGCGCCTTGCAATGGCGACGGAGTCGGATACGGATGCGGTCGAGGCTGCCGCGGCAAGCCTGATGGACAGGCTTGCTTTTGAGCGGCGCGGCATTCGCATCGTGCGGCTGGAGGCGGCATATCAGATGTGCTCGTCGGGCGAAATGGCGCCGTATATCACGAAAGCGTTGGAAACGCGCAAGCCACCGAAGCTTTCCTCGGCGCAGCTTGAAACGCTGACCGTTATTGCGTATTATCAGCCCGCGACCCGCGCCTATATCGAGCAGATTCGCGGCGTAGACAGCTCTTACAGCGTCGGCGCGCTGCTCAACAAGCACCTGATCGAGGAGTGCGGCAAGCTGAACGTGCCGGGAAGACCGACCCTTTTCCGCACGACGCCCGATTTCCTGCGGACGTTCGGGCTGGAATCGCTGGACGACCTGCCCGAGATCGACAAAATGCAGTTCGGCAGACGGGAACTGCCGGAGACACAGGAGGAAGCGGAACATGAGTAAGAATATTTCCGAAGTCATCGGCGCGTCCATGTCCAAAATCCGCGATATGGTCGACGCCAATACCGTCGTCGGCTCGCCAATCGCGGCGGGGGACGGCGTGACGCTGATCCCAATCTCGAAGATCAGCTTTGCCCTCGCTTCCGGTGGGGCGGACAAGGCGGGCAAGACCGTCGACGTTTCCGGCTTGTTCGGCGGCGGCGCGGGCTGCGGCGTGAAGATCAATCCCGTGGCGATGATCGTCATTCAGGGTGAGCACGTCCGCATGCTTCCCATCGGTGAACCCGCCGATTCCGCCGCTGAGCGCATGGTCGAGCAGCTTCCGCTGCTGATCGATAAGATCACCGACCTTGTTTCGGGGATCGGTGCTTCCGGGATTTAACAGGCGTAAATTTTGTCGTCCGGGTTAGGCTAATCCGGGGGATGAAAGATGCTAAAACGATGCTTCAGAACGGCAGCCGCTTTTGTTGCTGCCGTCCTTTTCACATTGCCGTGCGCGGCGTCGCCGTCCGTTTCGGCAAAAAGCGCCATTTTAATGGACGCGGACACCGGTGCGGTGCTGTTTGAACACAATGCCGATGAGCGGTCGCTCATTGCCAGCACGACGAAGATCATGACGGCGCTCGTTGCGCTCGAACACTGCGCCCCGGAGGACGAATTCACTGTCCCGCCGGAGGCAACAGGCATTGAAGGCTCGTCGATGTACCTGAAAGCGGGTGAGACGCTCACCGTTCGCGCCCTGCTTTACGGGCTGATGCTCCAATCGGGCAACGACGCGGCGGTCGCGCTTGCGCTTGCATGCAGCGGCTCGGTGGCGGAATTTGTCGCGCTGATGAATCTCAAGGCGCAGAAGCTGCATTTGACGAACACCCATTTTGAAAATCCGAACGGGCTTGACAGCCCGCAGCATTATTCCACGGCGCGCGACCTTGCGCGGCTCACGCGCTGCGCGCTGAAAAACGAAACATTTGCGCAGATCGTCGCGACGAAATCCGTCCGTGTCGGCGACCGCTGCCTGACGAATCACAACAAGCTGCTCCGCACGCTGGACGGGGCGCTGGGGGTCAAAACGGGCTATACCCGCGCTGCGGGACGTGTGCTGGTCAGTGCGGTGGAGCGCGAGGGTCGGCGGCTGATCGCCGTGACCATTCGAGACGGCAACGACTGGGAGGACCACCGCGCGCTCTATGACTTCGGCTTTTCCGCCTTTCACACGCGCCGCGTGGTCGAACGGGGCGCGTGTGTGGCGCAGCTTCCGCTGCTTGACGGCACGGCGGCGCGTCTGTGCGCGGCGGAGGATGTGGAATATCCCGCGCGCGAGGGAGAAGCCGCCCGCGTCGTCCTGCTGTTTCCGAAGTTTGCCGCTTCCGCGGGCGAGACGGGCACGTTTGCCGCGCAGGGTGCGGCCTATCTCGGCGAACGGAAAATCGCAACGATCCGTCTGCTCTGGGACGGCTTGGAGGTCAACGATGGAGGAACGCTTACAAAAAATCATCTCGGCGCGTGGACTCATGTCCCGTCGGCGAGCCGAGGAGCTGATCTCGCAGGGGCGCGTGTCGGTCAATGACGTTCCGGCGGCGCTCGGCATGCGCGCAGATCCCGAGACCGACTGCATCACGGTCGACGGCAGGCCGCTTCCGCAGCAGTCGTCGGCGGTCTATCTGATGCTCAACAAGCCGCGCGGCTATGTTACGACGCTTTCCGACGAGCGGGGGCGCAAAACCGCCGCCTCGCTCGTTGACTGCGGCTGTCGGGTCTATCCGATCGGGCGGCTCGACTGCGCCTCGGAGGGCTTGCTTCTGTTCACCAACGACGGCGAATTTGCAAATCGCCTGATGCACCCGCGCGGGAGCGTGGAAAAGGAATATGAGGTTACGGTGCGCGGCGCGCTGGATACGGCGCAGACGCTTTTGCAGCGGCGCGTCGTCCTTGACGGCGTTCCCATTCGAGAACCCAAGGTGCGCCTGCTGCGGATGGGGGAGGAGAAAGCAACCTTCTCCGTGACCATCTGCGAGGGTCGCAACCGTCAGATCCGCCGCATGTGTGAGCTGGCAGGGTTGGAGGTTGCGCGGCTTCGCCGTGTGCGCGAGGGGACGCTCGCCCTCGGCACGCTGCGCCCCGGCGCATGGCGCTATCTGACCGCAGAGGAGATCGATGAACTCAGAAGGGAGACGGAAGCATGAGCGCGGATATTCTTGCCTGCATACATAAAAAACTGGATTCCTTTTCCAAGGGGCAGAAGCGAATCGCGGAGTATATTCTGCAATCGTATGACAAGGCTGCCTTTCAGACGGCGAGCGTTCTGGGACAGACGGTGAACGTCTCGGAGTCGACCGTCGTCCGTTTTGCGTCCATTCTCGGCTACGACGGCTATCCGGAAATGCAGAAAGCGCTGCAGGAGATGGTGCTCAACCGTCTGACCTCCGTCCAGCGCATTGAAGTCGGCGCGGAGCGTATCGCTCGACGCGACATCCTCTCGACGGTGCTTCATCAGGACATCGAGCGCATTCGGACGACCGTTGAGGAGATCGACCGCAAGGCGTTTGACGGCGCGGTGGACGCTCTGCTCAATGCGCGGCGGGTCTATGTGCTCGGCGTGCGTTCGTCGGCGGCGCTTGCATCGTTTTTGAGTTTTTATCTGCAATATGTTCTCGACGATGTACGGCTTGTAACGAGCGCCTCGGACAGCGAGGTGTTCGAGCAGATCGTGCGCATTTCGCCGCAGGACGTCATGCTCGGCATCAGTTTTCCGCGCTATTCTTCGGCGTCCATCCGTGCGATGGAATACTGCCACCGTGCCGGCGTGCATACCGTCGCGCTGACAGACTGCGCCTCGTCGCCGATTGCGGAGAATGCGGAATATCTGCTGTGTGCCAAGAGCGACATGGTCTCCGTCGCGGATTCGATGGTCGCGCCGATGAGCGTGCTCAATGCGCTCATCCTCTCGGTCGCCTCCCGCCGCAAGGAAGCGACCTCGGAAACCTTCAACAAGCTCGAACAGATTTGGGATGTATATCATGTCTACAACAAAACAGAAGAATGATCTTGTGATCGTCGGCGGCGGCGCGGCGGGAATGTTTGCCGCAGCGGTCGCCGCAGCGCAGGGCGCGCGTGTGCTTCTGCTGGAAAAAAATGAACGAAACGGCAAAAAGCTTGCCATCACGGGCAAGGGACGCTGCAACGTAACAAACGCCAGCCCGGCGGAAGAAGTTTTGAAGAACGTTCCGCGCAACAGCCGCTTCCTTTTTAGTGCGGTCTACGGCTTCCCGCCGGAGCGTGTAATGGCGTTCTTTGAGGATGCGGGCTGTCCGCTCAAGGTCGAGCGGGGGAATCGCGTTTTCCCGACCTCCGACCGCTCGGCGGACGTGATCGCGGCGTTGGAGCGACTTTTGCGGCGTTACGGCGTTGCGCGCGAGCGTGCAACCGTGACCGCGATCGAGACGGAAAACGGCGCGGTCCGCGGCGTAAAAGCCGGAGGACGCTATTTCTCTGCTACGAACGTCCTGCTCTGCACGGGTGGCCTGTCCTATCCGCTGACCGGCTCGACCGGCGACGGCTACCGCATTGCCCAAGCCCTCGGACACACCGTCACGCCGCTTTCCGGTTCGCTTGTGCCGCTGGTCTGCGAAGGAAGTGACTGCGCCGAATTGCAGGGGCTTTCGCTGCGCAACACGGGCTTGCAGCTCCGCGACGGGCGCGGCAAGCTTCTGTATCAGGACTTCGGTGAGATGCTCTTTACCCATTTCGGTGTCTCCGGGCCGATGGCGCTTTCCGCCTCGGCGCACCGAAAGGACGACGCCCCCTGTGAGCTGCTGCTCGACCTCAAGCCCGCGCTGGATGAGGAAAAGCTCGACGCGCGCTTTCTGCGCGACTTTACGCAATATGCCAACCGCAGCATGGAAAATGCGCTTGCCGACCTTTATCCGCACTCCATGATCCCGGTGCTCCTGCGTCGTGCGGGCATTGATCCCGCTCTGCGCGCCAATTCTCTGACCAAGGCGCAGCGCCGCGCGCTGCTGGAACAGACGAAGCGCTTTTCGCTGCATGTTACGGCGGCGCGGCCCGTTGACGAAGCGATCATCACGCGTGGCGGCGTGAGTGTTCGGGAGATCGACCCGAAAACGATGGAGTCGAAGCTTGTGCGCGGGCTGCATTTTGCGGGTGAGATCATCGACTGCGATGCCTACACCGGCGGCTTTAACCTGCAAATCGCCTGGTCGACAGCCTATGCCGCCGCAATGCACTGCGCGGCGAGTGGAACGGATTTTTGAAAATTTTGTGATGGAAAAGATTTGGAATTGACTTTTTTTGCGTTTTCCTTTATAATATACGAAGTTTTTTGATTGGAGCATGGAATGACGAAACCGATCTTCAATGTTGCGTTGGACGGGCCTGCGGGCGCAGGGAAGAGCACGATGGCTCGCGCTGCCGCAAAGCGCCTGCAATTTGTCTATGTTGACACGGGCGCGATCTACCGCACAATCGCATTTGCCGTGTTACAAAACCATATCGAGTCGGCAGACGCCGCGGCAGTCGCGGCGCTGCTTCCGACGCTTTCGCTTTCCATGCGCTGGGTGCAGGACGCGCAGCACATGCTGCTCGGCGGCGAGGATGTGACCGACCGCATCCGTCAGCCGGAGATCTCCCGCTGTGCCTCGCACATTTCGGCGCAGAGTGCCGTTCGCGATTTTCTGCTGGAAACGCAGCGCGCTGCTGCGCGGGAAAACAGCGTCATCATGGACGGTCGCGACATCGGAACGGTCGTTCTGCCCAATGCGGATGTGAAAATCTTCCTGACCGCTTCGGCGGAGGTGCGCGCAAAGCGGCGCTTTCTGGAGTTGGGCGGCGCGGAGCCGTATGAAGCGGTGCTTCGCGACATGACGGAGCGCGACTGGCGCGACTCGCACCGCGAGATTGCACCGCTGCGTCAGGCTGAGGACGCCGTCGTGCTCGACACGTCGGAGCTGACGCTCGACGAGAGCATCGAGGCACTGGTACACATCATTCGGGAGAAGCTGGACATATGAAGCTCATTTCGGTCAAGGCATATTCCACCGTCAAGGCACTGGTCGGCGCAGTCATGCGTCTGGCGCATCCGGTCGTCCGGGTGCAGGGCAGGGAAAACCTTCCCGAGGGGGCGGCGGTGCTCTGCTGCAACCACAGTGCGTTTTCCGACCCGATCTGGGTGCTTCTGGCGATGAAAACGAAGCAGCCGCCGCGTATCATGGCAAAAAAAGAACTTCTCGACACGCCCGTTCTGGGCTGGCTTTACCGCAAGCTGGGGGCGTTCCCGGTCGATCGCGGAAATCGCGACATTGCCGCCATCCGCACGGCGATGAGCGCGCTGAAAAACGGCGAAAAGCTTCTCATTTTCCCGGAGGGAACGCGCATCCGTCACGGAAAGGTCGCCAAGCCACACAACGGCGCGCTCATGATCGCCGCGCGGGAGCAAGCGCCGATCGTGCCGATCTATCTGACGGCAAAAAAGCATTTCTGGGGGCGGATTGATCTTGTGTTCGGAGCGCCGTTCACGCTCGACAGCGCAAAGCCGTCGCAGGACGAGCTGACTGCCCGCACGCAGGAAATGATGGCTCAAATTTACGCAATGGGTGAGGAACTGTGAGCATTCAGGTGGCAAAAACCGCCGGCTTCTGCTATGGCGTCAACCGCGCGGTCGACTTGGTCGAGCGGGCGATCGCCGAGGGAAAGCAGACCGTGACCTATGGCCCGATCGCGCACAACCGCCATCTTGTCCGCCATTTTGAGGAGCTCGGCGTCCGCGTCGTCTCGTCGCCGGACGAAGTGCCGGAGGGCTGCACGGTCGTCATCCGCTCGCACGGCGTTACCCGCGAGGTCTATGAAGCGCTGTGCGCCAAGCAGGTCGAGGTGATCGACGCGACGTGCCCGTCCGTCAAGCGCATCCACAAGCTGGTCGCCGCAGCCGAGGCGCAGGGACGCAGACCCATCATCATCGGCACGCCGACGCATCCGGAGGTCACGGCGATCGCCGGATGGTGTGAGCATCCGCTGGTCTTTCCGGATGCGGAATCGCTTGAAAACTGGCTGCTTTCCGCGCCGGAACACGCCGATCTTCCCGTGACCGTCGTGTCACAAACCACGAGCACGCAATTTTTATGGGATTCCTGCAAGAAAATCATAAAAAAAGTGTGTACAAATCGCGAAATCTTTGATACAATATGCAGAGCAACCGAAAATCGACAGGCAGAGGCCGCGGAACTTGCGCGGCAGTGCGAGGCAATGGTCGTCGTCGGCGACGCCAGAAGCTCCAACACAGGCAGGCTCGCGCACATTTGCCGCCAACATTGCGCAAACGTCGCACTGGTCGACTGCGCGGAGGATCTCCACGCGGCGGATTATCGGGGGTTTCATTCCATCGGCATCACAGCAGGTGCATCGACGCCTGCGTGGATTATAAAGGAGGTCAACCACACTATGAGCGAAATTACAACTAATGTTGATGTTGTTGCAGAGGAGAGCTTTGAGGCACTGCTCGAAAACTCCATCAAGACTTTAAATACAGGAGATAAGGTTCTCGGAACCGTTACCGCGATCGGTTCCACTGAGATTCAGGTCGATCTTGGTACGAAGCACGCCGGTTACATCCCGTATGACGAAGTCAGCGCTGATCCCAGCGTGAAGCCCGAAGACATCCTGCATGTCGGCGACGAGATCGAAGTGTTCGTCGTTCGCGTCAACGATCAGGAAGGCACTGTCCAGCTCAGCCGCAAGAAGCTTGAGGGCATGAAGGTTTGGGACGACGTCGAGGCAGCCTGCGAGAACAAGACGGTCGTCGAAGGCGTCATCACCGAAGAAAACAAGGGCGGTATCGTTGCCAATGTCAAGGGCGTCCGCGTCTTCATCCCCGCTTCCCAGACCGGCATCGCCAAGGGCGGCGACCTGTCTCAGCTCAAAGGACAGACCGTGAAAATGAAGATCACCGAGTTCAACCGCGCCCGCCGCAGAGTTGTCGGCTCGATTCGCGCCGTCAACAGCGAGGCTCGCAAGGCTGCCATCGAGAAGGTCTGGAGCGAGATCGAAGTCGGCAAGAAGTATACCGGCACCGTCAAGTCCCTCACCAGCTACGGCGCATTCGTCGACATCGGTGGTGTGGACGGCATGGTTCACATTTCCGAGCTGTCTTGGGGCCGTATCAAGACGCCCGATGAGGTCGTCAAGGTCGGCGACGAGATCGAAGTTTTCGTCATCAAGTTCGACGCAGAGAAGAAGAAGATCTCCCTCGGCTACAAGACCGCAGAGATGAATCCGTGGAATCAGTTCCTTGCGAAGTATTCCGTCGGCGACGTCGCCACGGTCAAGGTGGTCAAGCTGGTCGATTTCGGCGCATTTGCCGAGATCATCCCCGGCGTTGACGGTCTGATCCACATTTCTCAGGTCTCCGAC
>CAYRMX010000020.1:12603-15873 GCA_964425295.1 uncultured Oscillospiraceae bacterium
AGGTTTCCGACGGCCTGACCGAGGGTCAGGAAGTCGAAGCGAAGATCATCGACGTTGACACCGAGCGCAAGCGCATTTCCCTGTCTGTCCGTGCTCTGCTTGAGCCGGAAGTCGAGGAAGCCGAAGACGAGGAATAATCGAATTTTGAAAAGCAGAGTCCGAAAGGACTCTGCTTTTTTCTTTGGAAACCTGCTTGTGAACATGCCGCATACAGTATCGAACAACGTCCGTAGGGCGGTGTGTCCTCACGCCGCTGCGCTGAGAGTGAATAGTGAACAGTTGTGGTGTCGGCTTCGCCGACGATTTGAATTTTTGCGCTGCGGCGCAGGTTGCGAGACGATGTGGGCATCGTCCCCTACAAATGCACTATCGATAGACGTCCGTAGGACGGAGGCATGCCTCCGCCGTGGCACTTTCGATTTTTGGCGCATTTGGCATTACGAAAATGCTTCTTACAGCCAATGAACGATGGTGCGAATGAGAGCAGGCGGCGGGGGCAAGCCCCGCCCTATATTCAGTTTAGCGCCTTCCCGATGCGGTCAGGCGTCTTTTTACGTCGATTTTACATGGATTTGCTTACGGATTTTACGCCGGCGAAATAAACTATGGTCGTAACAGGAAATCATAGAAAGGAGATCTTAAAAATGAAAAAGATCGTAAGTTTGTTCGTCCTTGTTGCGGCACTGTGTGCCATGTTTGTCGGCTGCGGGAAGAGCGGAGGCGTTGCAACCGACGGCTCGACCTCAATGAGCAAGGTCATTTCCGCGCTGAGCGAATCGTTTGAAAACAATACCGGCATTACCGTCACCTATAACGGCACCGGATCGGGCGGCGGCATTCAGGCGGTTGCCGACGGTCGCTGCGACATCGGGCTTTCCAGCCGCAGCCTGAAAGCGGAGGAGGAAGCCAAGGGACTCAAGGCAACAGTGCTTGCCTATGACGGCATTGCGGTGATCGTCAACCCCGAAAACCCGGTCGAAGACCTCACGATCGAAACGATCGCGAAGATCTACACCGGCGAGATCACGAACTGGAGCGAGGTCGGCGGCGCGGACGGAGCAATCGTCCTGATCGGGCGCGAAGCGGGAAGCGGCACGCGTGACGGCTTTGAATCCATCACGGATACGGAAGAAAAATGCCAATATCGTCAGGAACTGACCTCGACGGGCGACGTCATCACGACTGTCGCGGGCAATCCGAACGCCATCGGCTATGCCTCCCTCGCGTCCGTCAAGGACACGGTCAAGGCACTGACGGTCGGCGGCGTGCAGCCGAGCGAAGCGAGCGTCAAGGACGGAAGCTACGCGATTCAAAGACCGTTTGTCCTCGTGACAAAGGAAAACGAGGCGCTTTCCAAGGATGCGCAGAGTTTCTTTGACTATGTCACGTCGAGCGAAGCGAGCGAGATTATCAGCGCGGCGGGCGCTGTTCCCGCGAACGGATAAGGACGGAGAGCGACGGCGCATGCCGCCGCCGCTTCCGTATGGTGAAGAACATGAAGAAACACAAACTGCTTGAGCGCTGCGTTCACGGCGTCTTCCTCCTGCTGGGACTGATCACCGTCGCCTGCGTGCTGGTCATCACGATCTATCTGATCGTTTCTGGGCTGCCAGCCATCCGCGAGGTCGGACTGTTCCGCTTCCTTTTCGGCAAAGAATGGGCGTCGACTGCCGCCGAGCCGAAATTCGGCATTCTGCCGTTCCTGCTGACAAGCGTTTACGGCATGGCGGGCGCGCTCGTCATCGGTGTGCCGATCGGATTTTTCACGGCGGTCTATCTTTCCAAATGCGCAAACCGCAGGCTGCGCGCCGTCATGGAGCATGCGGTAAATCTGCTTGCGGGCATTCCGTCGGTGGTCTACGGCCTGGTGGGCATGCTCATCCTCGTCCCCGGCATTCGCAAGCTCTTTCACGTTCCGGACGGGGCAAGCCTGCTTGCGGCGATCATCGTGCTGGCGGTCATGATCCTGCCCAATATCATCAAGGTGTCCGTGACGGCGCTCGACGCCGTGCCGCGGGAGTATGAAGAAGCGTCGCTTGCTCTCGGCGCGACACCGACGGAGACGTATTTTCGGGTCAGTGTTCCCGCGGCGCGCAGCGGCATTGCCACAGCCGTCGTGTTGGGCGTCGGGCGCGCGATAGGCGAGGCGATGGCGGTCATGATGGTCGCGGGGAACGTGCCAAACATGCCGACGCTGTTCGGAAGTGTCCGCTTCCTGACAACCGCGGTGGCAAGCGAGATGGCGTACTCCACCGACGGGAGCTTGCAGCGAAATGCGCTGTTTTCCATCGCGCTCGTGCTCTATTTCTTTATCCTGCTGGTGAATGCCGCGCTGAATTTCTTCTTGAAACGGGAGGAGAGCAAATGAGACGCAGAGCTTACGGCGCCGCCATGCGCGGCTTGATGTTCTTTTCGGTGGGGCTGACCGGAGCGCTGGTCGTCTTTCTGCTGGTTTACGTGCTTTTTAAGGGCATTCCGGAGCTTTCGTGGGAGCTGATCTCCACAAAGCCGAGCGTGCTGAATGACCACATCGGCATCCTGCCCGACATTTTGAACACGGTTTATATCGTCCTTGCAACGTTGGCAGCGGTGCTTCCGCTGGGCGTCGGGGCGGCGATCTACCTGACGGAATATGCCAAAAACCATCGCCTTGTTACGGTGATCGAGTATGCGGCGGAGACGCTTTCTGGCATCCCGTCGATCATCTACGGTCTGGCGGGCACGCTGCTGTTTTCCAATCACTTCGGCACGAGCCTGCTCGCCGGCGCTTTAACGCTTGCGATCATGAATCTGCCTACCGTCATGCGCACGACGCAAGAGAGCCTGAAAACCGTGCCGCAGAGCTACCGCGAGGGGGCATTCGCCCTCGGCGCGGGGAAGTGGCGGACAATCCGCACGCTGGTGCTGCCCGGCTGCATCGACGGCGTGGTCACGGGCTGCATTCTCTCCATCGGGCGCGTGCTCGGCGAATCGGCGGCGTTGCTGTTCACGGCGGGCTTCGCCCACAGCCTCAACGGGATTTTGACGGCGTTTTCCCGCCCAGGCGCAACGCTCACCGTGGCGCTCTATCTCTACGCCAAGGAGGACGGCGAATTCGGTGTGGCGTTTGCCATTGCTGCGATTTTGCTGGTGCTGACGTTGCTTATCAACCTTTCCGCCGCCGCAGTCGGCAAGTATTTTTCAAAAAGGAGAAGCGCATGAATTCGATCATTACGACAAACGACCTGTGCCTCTGGTACGGCGAAAATCAGGCGTTGAAGCATATCGGGG
>CAYRMX010000021.1:0-15539 GCA_964425295.1 uncultured Oscillospiraceae bacterium
TGGATAAGGTTTTCGATGTCCATGTTATCAGTGACGGCGACCCGTTGGAGATTTACACGGAGAAGGATGGGGAAGTGATTTTCAAGAAGTATTCGCCGATGGGGGAATTGCAGGATTTTGCGGCGCAGCTTTGTGAGGCGATCGGGAAAAACACGGGGCACATCGCGGCGGTGTCAGACCGCGACGCCATCATTGCCGTGGCGGGCGCGCCGAAGCGGGAGCTGCTGGAAAAACGCAACTCTGCCGAGCTGGAACAGCTCATGGAGCAGCGAAAAAGCTACCGTTACCGCAACGGAGACGCACGGCTGCGTCCGGCGGAGTCGGTCGAGCGCTATCATCTGGGCGTTGCCGCGCCGATCATCGCCGAGGGCGATCTGATGGGCTGCGTGATGTTGCTGATGAACGAAAACGACGCCGCGCTCGACGAATCCGAGCAGAAACTGGCGCAGACCGTCGCCGGTTTCCTCGGAAAGCAGATGGAAAACTGATAAACCCCGCCGGGAACGGATGCTCCCGGCGGGGTTGCGTTCCGTCAGCCGTGCAGGTGCGGAATCTGATATTTTTCTGTATAGTCGCGATAGACTTCCGTGTAGCCCTGCGCGCCGCTTTCTTTGACCTCGTTGAGGTATTCATGCGTGCCGAAGCTGCCGACGTGCGTTTCCAGTAGGGCGACGGCGATGTTCGAGCAGTGGTCGGAGACGCGCTCGTAGTTTGTCAGCAGGTCCGACAGGACGAAGCCAAGCTCGATCGTGCAGGTGCCGGCGCGCAGACGTTCGACGTGTGCGGACTTGACCTCGGCGATCAGCAGGTCGATGACCTGCTCGAGCGGCTCAACGCGGCGGGCAAGCGCCAGATCTTCGTGGCAGAAGGAGTCGATGGTCAGATTGAGAATTTCGTTCAGCGCGGCGGTCAGCGTGGAAAGTTCCGTTTCCGCCTGCGGAGAGAAGGTGAGCTTCTTTTCGTGAATTTCCTTGGCGCTGTTGAGCAGGTTCAGGGCGTGGTCGCCGAGGCGCTCAAAGTCGCCGATGGTGTGCAGCATTTTCGATACCTCGCGCGAGTCCTTTTCCGAAAGGGATTTGCGCGAAAGCTTGACGAGGAAGGTGCCGAGCTTGTCTTCATACATGTCCAGATCGTCCTCGCGCTTGAGGACGGTCTGCGCGGTTTTTTCATCGTAGTGCTGTGAAAGGTCGAGCGCGGTCAGGATCGTCTCGCGGGCGAGCTGCGCCATCTTGTTGGTGCGGGCGTCCGCCTCGGCGACGGCGATGGAGACGGTGGAGAGCAGGCGCTCGTCGAGGAACGCCGTTTCCTCCGTCGCCTTGGAGGTGCGGACGAGCAGGTTTGTCAGGTGTTCAAGGCGCTTCCAGAACGGGAAGAGGATGACGGTGTTGACGACGTTGAAGACCGTGTGGATCATGGCGACGCCGAAGATGGAGACGGAGCCGTCGATGAAGCCGAAGTCGAGCAGCAGGCTTGCACCGTAGAACAGGCTCATGCAGACGATCGTGCCGATAATCTTGATGATGATGTGGACGATGGCGACCTTTTTCGCGTTTTTGTTGACGCCGACGCTGGAAATCAGGGCGGTGACGCAGGTGCCGATGTTCGCGCCGAGAACGAGCGGAATTGCCATGTTATAGGTGATTTTGCCGGAGAGCGCGAGGTTCTGCACAATGCCGATCGTGCCGGCGGAGCTTTGGATGATGCCGGTGAAGATCGTCGAGATCAGAACGGCGATGATCGGATTATCGAACGCGGTCAGAACGGCGCGGAAGCTCGGCGAGCTTTCCAGATCCTGCACGGAATTGCCCATCATGACCATGCCGTACATCAAGATGGCGAAGCCGACGAGGATGCGACCGAAATCGTGGCGGCGCGGCTTTTTCGACAGGGTGATCATTGCCACGCCAATCAGAGCGATGATGGGGGAAAAGTTCTTCGGATTCAGCATGGACAGCACGCCGCCGCCGGAGATGCCGGACAGGGAGGTGATCCACGTCGTCACGGTTGTGCCGATGTTTGAGCCCATGATGACGCCGATGGTCTGGGAAAAGAGCATGATGCCCGAGTTGACCAGACCGACCAGCATGACGGTCATGGCGGACGAGGACTGAATCGCGATGGTGATGACGAAGCCCAGCAGCATTGCCATCCAGCGGTTGCCGGTAATTTTTTTCAGAGAATGCTCCAGCGAGCCGCCGGCGAGCTTGCGAAGTCCGTCGGACATGACGTTCATGCCAAAGAGGAAAAAGGCAAGACCGCCCAAAAGCAGGATCACATCCATTTTGCTTCTCCATTCGTTTCGTGTAATGATGGGGGCATATCCCCTCGTTTATACTCTATAAAGAAATGCGTCCGATGTCAAGCGACTTTTTCGTTTTTGCGACAAATTTCTCCGTTTCTCTGCGGGGTTGACGCGGGGGCAATTCTCCGTTACAATAAGGTCAAACGACAAAATCCGACGGGAGGCGATTGCATGGCGAGGCTTCTGCTGGTCGAGGACGACCGCAGCATCGTGGCGAATTTGACGGATTTTCTGCAAACGGAGGGGTACAGCGTCCGCAGTGCTTGCGGGCAGACCGAAGCGCTGCGGCTGCTGGAGAGCGAGACGTTCGACCTTGCGCTGCTGGACATTTCGCTTGCGGACGGGAACGGCTTTTCCCTCTGTGCGGCGATCAAGGCGTCGTATGCGCTGCCCGTCATTTTCCTCACGGCGTCGGGCGACGAATACAGCACGGTCACGGGCTTCACCCTCGGCGCGGACGATTACATCGCAAAGCCGTTTCGTCCGCGCGAGCTGGTCACGCGCATCAAGAACATTCTGCGTCTGACGGGCGGCAGCGGGTCGGTCGTGCGGCTCGGCGGCGTGACGGTCGATACCGTCAAGGGCACGGCGAGCCGTGACGGGAAGGATCTGGGACTTTCGGCGCTGGAATATCGGTTGCTGCTCGTGTTTTTGAACAATCGGGGCGCGGTGCTTTCGCGCATGCAGCTCCTCGAATCCATCTGGGACATCGCCGGCGAATTCGTCAACGACAATACCCTCACGGTCTATATCAAGCGTCTGCGCGAGAAGATCGAGGACGACCCGCAAGACCCGCAGATCATCAAGACCGTGCGCGGACTGGGCTATAAGGTGGAGGCGGGATGAAGCTTTTGAGAAATCCGGAGCTGCGGCGCGCTGCATGGCAGTACGCCTTCGTGAGCGCGGCGGCGTGCGCGGGGGCGTTTGTGTGGCAGGTGCGCTTCGGCATTTTCACGCTCTGCCTGTGCGCTTTGCTGGGGCTGATCGCCCTTGCTGCGGCGCGGCGGCGTGACCGCCGCATTGCGGCGCTTTCCTCGGAGCTGGACCGCATTCTGCACGGCGAGGAGCAGCTTTCGCTCGACGCCTATGCCGAGGGTGAGCTGAGCATTCTGCAAAGCGAGATCTATAAAATGACCGTCCGGCTGCGCGAGCAGCGGCAGCGGCTTCAGGACGACAAGCTCTACCTTGCCGAATCGCTTGCCGATATCTCCCATCAGCTCCGCACGCCGCTGACGTCGATCAATCTGCTCGTCTCGCGACTGTCCGACCCGTCACTGACCGACGAGCGGCGCAAAAAGCTGACGCATGAGCTTTATGCTCTGCTCTCCCGCGTCGATTGGCTCATCACGGCGCTTTTGAAGCTCTCGCGGCTGGACGCCGGAACGGTCAAATTTGCCGTCGAGACCGTCTCGCTTGCCGCGCTGCTGGAAAAATCCGCAGCGCCGTTGCTCGTGCCGATGGAGCTGCGCGGGCAGACGCTCAAACTCTCGGCGGAGGGCGATTTTTCCGGCGACACGGCATGGACGGTGGAGGCGGTCACAAACATCATCAAAAACTGCATGGAGCACACGTCGGAGGGCGGCACGGTCGAGGTGCGCGCGTCGGAAAATGCGCTGTTCACGCAGATCGTTATTTCCGACGACGGCTGCGGCATTGCCCCGGAGGACCTGCCGCACATCTTCGAGCGGTTTTATAAGGGCAAAAATTCCGGCGACCGGAGCTTCGGCATCGGACTGGCGCTGGCGCGGCGGATCGTGACGGCGCAGAACGGCACGCTCAAGGCGGAAAACCGCGCCCCGCACGGCGCGGAGTTCACCCTGCGCTTTTACAAGGGCGTCGTGTAAACGACGGGAAAGGAGCAATGATGAAACGGAAAATTTTCGGACTGTGCGCCGCATTGGCGGCGCTGGGCTTGGAGCTGCTGCCCTACGGCGCGGTGTGCGTGTTTGCCAACCCGGAGGGCGAGCCGTGGCGGCGCACCTTTTCTTATTTTGACCTGACGCCGTTCGGCTATGCGAATTTTGCACCGTTTTTGACGGCACTGCTGACGTGCGCGCTGCTGATTCTGAGCGTGTGCGCGCTGATTTTGAAAAAACCGCTGCGCCGCGCGATTGCCGTGACGGCTGCGGCAGCGGCGCTGCTTTCGCTTGCACCGCTGCTGCTCGGAACGGCGTACTTCTCCCTTGTCGGCGCGCTCATCACCGCCGTCCTCACCGCAACCGCCGCCATATCGCTTGCAAAGTAACAAAATATCCCCAAAGCGCTGCACCAAAGCATCCCTTTACACAAGGGAGCCGTGAGAGTCCTGCGCTTGTACAGCAAATGATCGCGGTTCGGACGTCGTTTGCAAAGTGACGTTTTTGTAATTTTTGAGTCACCGGGCTGTCACCTTGGTCGGGTATCATGGGCACATAACCGAAAAGGAGAAGCACTATGGAAATTTTGAACGTACAAAACCTTTGCAAGACCTACGGCAAGGGTGAAAATGAGGTCAAGGCGCTCGATGACGTGTCGTTCCGCGTAGAAAAGGGCGAATTTGTCGCCATCATCGGGCCGTCCGGCTCGGGGAAATCCACTCTGCTGCACATCCTCGGCGGTGTCGACAAGCCCACGAGCGGAAAAGTCTTTATGGACGGATGCGACGTCTATGCTCAGAACGACGAGCAGCTTGCCATCTTCCGCCGCCGTCAGGTCGGTCTGATCTACCAGTTTTATAACCTTATCCCCGTCCTGAACGTGACGGAAAACATGACGCTCCCCGTGCTGATGGACGGGCAGAAGGTCAACCCCGACCGCCTGCGGGAGCTTTTGACCACGCTCGACCTGTGCGGGCGCGAAAATCACCTGCCCAACCAGCTTTCCGGCGGTCAGCAGCAGCGCGTGTCCATCGGCAGAGCGCTGATGAATGCGCCGTCGGTCGTCCTTGCCGACGAGCCGACGGGCAACCTCGACTCCAAGAACAGTCAGGAGATCGTCGAGCTTTTGAAGCTCTCCAATCGCAAATACGGGCAGACCCTCATCGTCATCACGCACGATGAGAGCATCGCCTTGCAGGCTGACCGCGTGCTCGCCATCGAGGACGGGCACATCACCCGTGACGAGGTGCTGCGCCGATGAATGTGTTTCACAAGGTCACGCTGCAATCGCTGCGGAAAAATAAAACGCGCACGGTCGTCACGATCATCGGCATCATCCTTTCGGCGGCGATGATCTGCGCCGTCACGACGTTCGTTTCGAGTCTGCAAAACTATGCGCTGGAATATGCCGTTTATAACGACGGCGACTGGCACGGCACTGTGCCGGAGTCCACGCCGGAAACATACCGCACCATTCGAGACAGCTCAGAAGTGGAAAAAACGGCTTATGGACAGATTTTGGGCTATGCGGAATTCGAAAGCGCAAGCCAGACCAAGCCGTACCTCTATGTGGTCGGCGGCGACGCGGCGTATTTTTACGAGACGCTGCCTGTCCATCTGACGTCCGGCTCACTCCCGAAAAGCACCTCGGAGCTTCTTCTGCCGTCGCACATTTCGGCGGGAGAGACGGAATACCACATCGGTGATACGCTGACTCTTGTTCTCGGCGAGCGCGACCTCGACGGCTTCCTGCTCGGGCAGGAGACGCCCTGCTATTATACCGAGTGGGATGAGGACGAGCTGATCTACGTCCCCAACGAGGAGATTTTGAAGCCCCGCGAGACTCGCACCTACACCGTCGTCGGCTTTTATGAGCGCATTTCGATGTTCGAGCCGTCGGACGCCGCGGGCTATGCCGCCCTGACGATTGCAGACCCCGTTTTGCCCAGGAACGCGCAGCTTGACGTGTTCTTCAAAATGAACGACCCGGCGGAGGTCTATGATTTTATCGCGCGCATGGGGCCGGACGGCGCATCGTGCAACACGGACGTTTTGATGTATTCCGGCGTCTCGCGCTACGACAATTTCAGCCGCGTGCTCGTCAACCTTGCAACGATTGTCATCGGGCTGATCATGTTCGGCTCGATCTCGCTGATTTACAACGCCTTTTCCATCTCCGTCTCCGAGCGGACAAAGCAGTTCGGGCTGCTTTCTTCCATCGGCGCGACGAAGCGGCAGCTCAAGCGCATGGTGTTTTTTGAGGCATTTGCCGTCAGCGTGGTCGGCATTCCACTGGGCATTTTGACCGGCATCGGCGGCATCGGCGTGACGCTTCAAATCATCGGCAGCAAATTTGCCTCGATGATGGGCGACTTTGATGCGCCCCTGCGCCTGTGCGTTTCGTGGCAGGCGGTCGCAACGGCGGCGGTCGTGGCGCTCGTGACCGTGCTGCTCTCGGCGTGGCTTCCGTCAAAGCGGGCGACGCGCGTGACGGCGGTCGAAGCCATCCGTCAGACGGCGGACATCAAGGCGCGCCCCGCCAAGACCTCGAAGCTGACCTATAAGATCTTCGGCCTGCCCGGCGTTCTGGCAAGCAAGCACTATCAGCGCAGCCGCGAAAAGTACCGCGCGACCGTCCTCAGCCTGTTCATGAGCATTGTGCTCTTTGTTTCCGCCGCGTCCTTCGCCGGCTATTTGACGGAAAGCGTGGAGGGTGGCATGTCGAAAAATCTGTACGACCTCTATTTTGTGGACTATCGGCAGAACTTCAAAGACGAGCGGGAAGAACTTTTTGAAATCCTGTCCGCTGAGAAGCATGTGACCGACAAGGCTTACGCCGTCGAGGGCAATTTCAGCGGTGCGGTCGCGGTCGATGAGCTTACGGAGGACTTCGTCGAGCATGCGCTGGCGCTTGCGGCGAATTCCGACTTCAGCGTGACGGACGGCGAGAATGTCAAGCAGCTTTCCGGCTACTATTACTTTGTCGACGACGCTTCGTTCCGCGCGCTGCTTGCAGAGTATGACCTGGACGAGGCGGACTATTTTGACCCCACATCGCCCTTGGGCATCGCCGTGGACAAGAACATTTTCTTTGACGCACAGAAGGAGAAATATGTGACCATCGATACCCTCAAGGGGGATGAGGCGGAGATCGTTTGCTCTGTGCAGCGCAAGGTCGACGGCTATTTCTATGCCTATCCCGAGCGCGCCGAGGACGGCACGCTGCTGCGTTGCTATCAGAGCGTGACCGATGAGGACGACATTCTGAAGCTGACGGAGGACGAGGCGTTTGACAAGCTCACGTTTTGCGTCGGCAAGACGATCACGGAAGCGCCGTTTTATATCAGCCGCTCCATGCTCGTCCACCTGAACCTGATCTACCCGGTCGGCATGATGGAGCACGTTCTGCTCGGCGGCGACGAGAGCCTTTACGGCGAGGGAGGCGCGCTGTTCAATTATACCACCTATTATCTCCGAAGCAGCGACCACGCCGCGACCTACGGCAACTTGCAGACGGCGCTGCCCGAAAACGACTTTGACCCGTCCAATCTCTTTGACTACGCCGAGGTGGCGGAGTCGAACCGCAATCTCATCACCATCATCCGCACCTTTGCCTATGGCTTCATCGTCCTGATCTCGCTGATCGCCGCGGCGAACGTCTTCAACACGATCTCGACGAATATCAGTCTGCGCCGCCGCGAATTTGCCGTGCTCAAATCCGTCGGCATGACGCAGCGGGGCTTCCGCAGAATGATGAATTATGAGTGCCTGCTTTACGGCGCAAAGGCGTTGCTCTATGGGCTTCCTGCCGCAGCTGGCGTGACCTATCTGTTCTTCCGAGCTTTCTCCGACGGCTTTGAAACGACGTTCAGGCTTCCGTGGGACGCGATCGGCATTTCCGTTTTCAGCGTCTTCGCTGTGGTGTTCGCCACCATGCTCTATTCCATGCGCAAGGTCAACCGCGAAAACCCCATCGACGCCCTCAAAAACGAAAACCTCTGAACCCAGTCGCTTGCGCGGCGAGTAAATAGTGAAAGGTGAATAGTGAATCGTTGCGGTGTCGGCTTCGCCGACGATTTCAAATAATACCGCATGCCCCTGTCCTACGAATGCTCGTAGGGGGCGATGTCCGCATCGACCCGCCATACGCACTATCGTGCAACGCGCTGTGAGGCGGAGGCATACACACAAGGGGGCACGCCGCATCCGTAACGCTCGTTTCTCGCGAACGGTTGCGCAGTGCCTCCGCCGGGGTAGTTTCATTTTTCGAGGGTGCTCTGCATGACGAACATGCCGGCACGAATGGGGCATGCCCCATCCCTACGACCGCAGTTCGATATACGTCCCGTAGGGCGGGGGCATGCTGCCATGTAAAAAAGCGCAAAGCAGGAAAAACCTGCCTTGCGCTTTTGAATATTTGAATTCTTATTTCCGACCGCTCAATAAGTGACCACGCGGGTCTGGTAGGGCAGGGAATAGATGTAGCTGCAATCGGCGGGGCGCATACGCACGCAGCCGTGCGAGAGCGGCTGCCCGACCTGCCCGTCGAGGATCGAACTGTCGTAATTATAGGTAATGGTATGGAACGCGTGCCCGCCGCGACGCTGCCGCCGTTCGGGGCACAGACGAGCGTTTCAGCCGTCAGATTTGCCGGGTCGAGGTCGGTGCCACTGCCTGTTCGCGGGTGATCGGGTTATTGGGCTGCATTCGGCTTGTGCTCATGCCGCCGAAAATCCCCGCGGCGACTGCGGCGGAAAGAGCCGGAGCGTACCACGCAGATGCATCCACGTCCGTATAAGCCGACAGGTCTGTCTGCTCCTGCGCGCCGAGTAGCCGGACGAGCACCGCCGCCATTTCCGCGCGGGTGATGTTCTCGTGCGGGTGCAGCGCGCCGGTGTGGTCGCCGTAATAGATGCTGTTTTCCACGGCAAAGGTCATCGCTTCCCGACTCCGGCCGGAGGGAAGCACCGCCTCTGCCGCAGAGACGGGCAAGCAGAGCAGCACGCACAGCAGCCCCGCCAAAATCAAGGCGAGCGCACGTTTCATCGACCGTCCTCTGTTTAATCTTCGAAAAATGCCTTGCACAGGCGGCAGATCGCGTCCTGATCGACCGCGCCCATCAACTCGCGCGCGGAGTGCATGGCAAGGATGGGAACACCGATGTCGGCGGCGGGCATTGCCAGCAGCGCCGAAGCCATCGAACCGACGGTGCCGCCGCCGGGGAGGTCGGCGCGGTTCATGTAGATTTGCAGCGGAATGTCATGCTTTTTGCACAGCGCGCTGATGACGGCGCACGTTTCGGCGTCGGAGGAATAGCGCGGGCTGCGCTTGAGGGCAACGCCGCCGCCGAGCACCGGTGCGCAGGTGCAGTCGGCATATTCGGCGTGGTTCGGGTGCATCGCGTGCGCCACGTCGCACGAAAGGAACATGCCGCCCGTGCATGCGTCGAGGAACGCCGTGCGCTCAAGCCCCAGCGCGAGGGCGAGCTTTTCCATCAGAACGGTCAGTGTCGAGCTGTCCGCACCGTGGCGGGTGTTGCTGCCGATCTCCTCGTTGTCGTAGAGCACGGCGACGTTGATGCTGCGTCCGTTCGCTTCGAGCAGCCCGTTCAGACAGGCGTCGACCGAGGTAAGATTGTCCAGCCGCGGGGAGGAGAGCAGGTCTTTTTCAAAGCCGAGAAGCTGCGGCGCTTCCGCACAGTAGACGTAAAGCTCAAAGGAGAGCACGTCCTCTGCCGCCACGCCGAGGCGTTCGGCGAGCTTGCCGAGCAGGTAGCCGTCCTTGCTCCAGCCCGCTTCGACCGTGCGGCAGATCGGGAGCATGTCGACGTTTGCCTTGGTGGCGACGCCCTTGTTGACCTCTCGGTTCATGTGGATGGCGAGGTTCGGCACGGTCATGAGCGGTTCGTCCCACGAGACGAGGCGGCGCTGCGGGTGCATGGGGTCATCCGAGCGCAGCCATGCCACGCCTGCCAGCGAGAGCGGGCGGTCAAGCCACGAATTGAGGATCGCGCCGCCGTAAGGCTCGACGCTGAGCTTGCAGCAGCCGCCCGTGACCAGCTCCGGTTGCGGCTTGATGCGCAGACAGGGCCAGTCGGTGTGCGCGGCGGCAATGCGGAAGATATTTTCCTCTCCGACGGTGAACGCGGCGAGGAACGTCCCGTTTTCAACAAAATAGCGCCCGCCGCGTCGGACGGGAAACGGCTCGGTCAGCCGCAACTCGGAAAACGAGTGCGCGCGCAGCGTTTGTGCGGCGGCGTCGACGGTGTGATAGGGAGAAACGCCCTGTGCAAGGCATTGAAGCAGCGATTTCTGATAGTCCGGCATGGTTTGCCCTCCAAATCCATATAGTGCTTTCAGTATAGCACACCCGCCGCCCGTGCGCAACGCGGGAATCGGACTTTTTTTCATCAAAGTGCTGAAAAGCCTGTACAAACATAAACCGTTATGGTATAATTTTGTCAAAACTCGTTGCTTTTGCCGAAAAAGGGCGGCGCTTGCGGCGCGTCCTTGCGGCATTGTTACGATAAAAAGCTGAAAGGAGTACATTTTATGGGACTTATTAAGGCAGGGATCGGTTCGCTGGGCGGAACGTTTGCGGATCAGTGGAAGGAATTTTTCTACTGCGAGGCGATCGACAAGGACGTGCTGATGGTCAAGGGGCAGAAGCAGATCACGGGCCGCAGCTCCAACACCAAGGGCAATGACAACATCATCTCCAGCGGTTCGGGCATCGCCGTTGCCGACGGACAGTGCATGATCATCGTCGAGCAGGGCAAGGTCGTCGAGGTCTGTGCCGAGCCGGGTCAGTATACATATGACGCCTCGACCGAGCCGAGCATCTTCGCCGGTTCTCTGGGCGCGGGCATCAAGAACACCTTTAAGACCATCGGCAAGCGCTTTACCTACGGCGGCGACACCGGCAAGGATCAGCGCGTGTACTATTTTAATACAAAAGAAATTTCGGACAACAAGTTCGGCACTGCCACGCCCATCCCGTTCCGCGTGGTTGACCGCAACATCGGGCTGGACATAGACGTGTCCGTCCGCTGCAACGGCGTGTATTCTTACAAGATCGCCGACCCGCTCCTGTTCTATACGAACGTCTGCGGCAACGTCCATGACGAATTCCCCCGCAGCGAGATCGACAACCAGCTCAAGACCGAATTTGTCAGCGCCTTGCAGCCCGCGTTCGCCAAGATCTCCGAGCTGGAGATCCGACCGAGCGCTATCCCCGCGCACGTCGACGAGCTGTCCGACGCGATGAATGAATATCTGTCGAAGAAATGGGGCGAGCTGCGCGGCTTGCAGGTTCTCTCCATTGCAATGAACCCCGTCTCCCTGCCCGAGGAGGACGCGGAGATGATCAAGCAGGCGCAGCGCACGGCGCTCATGCGCGACCCGACAATGGCTGCCGCGACGCTGGTCGGCGCGCAGGCGGAAGCGATGAAGTCCGCCGCCGCGAACGAAAACGGCGCAATGATGGGCTTCATGGGCATGGGCATGGCGCAGCAGGCAGGCGGCGTCAACGCGCAGAACCTCTTTGCGATGGGCGCACAGCAGCCTCAGCAGCCCGCAGCGCCCGCTGTCGGCGGCTGGACGTGCTCCTGCGGCAAGACAGGCATTCAGGGCAAGTTCTGCCCCGAGTGCGGCACGAAGAAGCCCGAACCGAAGCCCGTAGCGGCGGGCTGGACGTGCCCGAGCTGCGGCGCGTCCGCCACGGGGAAATTCTGCGCCGAATGCGGCACGAAGAAGCCGGACGCACAGGAAGGCTGGACGTGCGCGTGCGGCACGGTCAACAAGGGCAAATTCTGCGCCGAATGCGGCGCGAAGAAGCCAGAGGGCGTCCCGCAGTACAAGTGTGACAAGTGCGGTTGGGAGCCTGCCGACCCTGCGCATCCCCCGAAATTCTGCCCCGAATGCGGCGACCCCTTTGACGCCGGCGACATCCGCTGAGTGAGATAAACGGAGGGGAAAACATGGCACAAATGATGGAATACAAATGCCCGTGCTGCGGCGGCAAGATCGAGTTTGACAGCGGCACGCAGAAGATGAAGTGCCCATATTGCGACACGGAATTCGATCTGGAAACGCTCAAGGGCTATGACGAGGTGCTTCGCGAAGAAGCGCCGGAGGAAGCCCCGCATTGGCAGACGGACTCCGACGAATGGAACGGGCAGGATGCCGCGAACATGGCGGTCTTCACCTGCAAATCCTGCGGCGGCGAGCTGGTCGCGGACGAAAACACCGCCGCGACGAGCTGCCCGTTCTGCGGAAGCCCCGTGGTGCTGACCGGGCGGCTGTCCGGCGACCTCAAGCCGGATTATGTGATCCCGTTCAAGCTCGACAAAAAGGCGGCAAAGGAAGCGCTCAAGCGCCATCTGCAAGGCAAGCGCCTGCTGCCCGAGCAATTCCGGGATGAAAACCACCTCGACGAGATCAAGGGCATCTATGTGCCCTACTGGCTCTTCGACGCCGACGCCAGCGCCAACATCCGCTACCGTGCCACGCGTGTGCGCCACTGGAGCGACTCGAATTATAACTACACCGAAACGAGCTATTATTCTCTGCTCCGCGCGGGCAATGTGAGCTTCGACCACGTCCCCGTCGATGGCTCGAGCAAAATGCCCGACGACATGATGGAATCCATCGAGCCGTTCGATTTCTCGGAGGCGGTGGACTTCCAGACGGCGTATCTGTCCGGCTACCTTGCCGACCGCTATGACGTCAATTCCGAAAGCAGCATTCAGCGCGCCAATGAGCGCGTCCGCCGCTCGACGGAGGAGGTGTTCGCCGCAACCGCGCAGGGCTATTCCAGCGTTATGCCGGAAAACACGAACATCCACCTGAACAACGGCAAGGCGCATTACGCGCTCTATCCCGTCTGGCTGCTCAATTCCACGTGGAACGGCAAGCAGTACACCTTCGCCATGAACGGGCAGACCGGCAAATTCGTCGGTGACCTCCCGCTCGACAAAAAGGCATATTGGCGCTGGTGGGCGATCCTCGCGGGGATTTCGACCGCCGCGGTCTATCTGTTGATGACGCTTGTCAACATCATCGGCGGCTGAGGAGGGATATGAAATGAAAAGAAGAATTGTTTCCGTGCTCGCGCTGCTCTCGCTCTGCCTGCTGCTGGTCACGCCGGTTTTTGCCGAGTCGGAGCAGCTTCCCCGCCTGATCGATACGCTCTACGTCTTCGATGACGAGGAATATGAGGCACTGCTCGGTCGTCTGGATGAAATCAGTGCGCGCTATGATTTTGAGGTTCTGATTGTCACCACCGACACCTTGGCGGGCGGAACGGCGACTTCCTATGCCGACGACCTTTTTGATTATGCCTATGATCTGACCGGCGAGGACGGCATTTTGTTGCTGCTCTATTTCTCCGACGAGGGCAACCAGTATGCTTACAGCACCTCAGGCTCGGGGCTTGAAATCTTCGACGACAGCGCGATGGATGCGCTGGACGATGCGTTCCTGCCCGCCCTCCGCGAACACGAGTATTATGACGCGTGTAACGATTTTGTTGACGCCTGTGACGACATCCTCGCAGGGCCGGGCTTCTTCTCGTTCGGCACGCTCCTGCTGGCGCTGGTCGTCGGCATCATCCTTGCCTTCATCATTGTGACCGTTTGGAAGGGCAAGCTCAAGACCGTCCGCGCTCAGGTTGCGGCGACGAGCTATCTGCGTGAAGGCAGCATGGTGCTCACGCAGAACCGTGACCTCTATCTGTACCGCAACGTCACCCGCACCGCCAGGCCGAAGTCGAACTCCGGCTCGAATTCCTCGACGCATACGAGTTCTTCGGGCAGCTCCCACGGCGGCCGCAGCGGCAGCTTCTGAGCCAATCCGCAGACGTCAATGTTGGCACTATCGTATAGCACCTGTAGGGCGGAGGCATGCCTCCGCCGCTTCGGTCAGTGAATAGTGAATAGTGAATCGTTGCGGTGTCCGCTTCGCGAACAGATTAAAATATTGAGGCGACGGGGACGTCACCGCATTACTGTCCGGCTTGCCACCCAACATCTGCCTGTGGCTTATTCGGAATGATTTGTATTTAAGAGGAATAAAAATGATAAGAAACAAAAAGATCGGCTTTGCCGCATTTTTCGGGATTTATCTGCTCCTGTTATTATGCAATTTCCTGACCGATTTCTACGTCGACGATTTTACATATATTTACAGCCTCGAAACCGGCAAAAAAATCACCGGCATTTTTCAAATCTTCGGCGCTGTGAAAGCCCATGCGCTTACGATGAACGGCAGAGTTGTCGCACATTTTTTTGCACAACTGTTTTTGTTCCTGCCGAAGTGGGTGTTCAATTTTGTCAATTCTCTGGTTTTCAGTGGGCTGATTTTCCTGATCTATAAAATATCCTGTCCCAAAAGGGTCAACAATGTCATCGTTGTCGGGATATTCGCAACCGTTTGGATCTTTGCTCCGTCATTCGGTCAGGTGTTTCTCTGGCTGACCGGCGCCTGCAATTATCTGTGGGCATATTTTGCGGGTGCGCTGTTTATTTTGCCGTATGTGAACAGTTTTGCAGGCAATCGGCACATCGAAAGCACTGCGCGAAAGGTTCTCTTTTTCATCCTTGCGTTTCTTGCGGGGGCGTATTCGGAAAATACCTCGGCAGCGTTCATCTGCGTCGCTGTGTTGCTGGTGCTTGCCGATCTCGTGTTTTATAAGGTCAAGCCGAAAGCATATGAGCTTGTCGGAATCCTGTGCTCCCTCGTTGGATATGTAACGTTATATTTGTCGCCGGCGCAGTGGTCAAACAAAGCGGCGGAGTTTTCTCTGCATAATTTGCTGCTCAACTTTTCAAATGCCTTGCAGATGTATAAAGGCTTTGCGCCTCTGCTGCTCCTCTGGACTGTGGCATTTGTGGTATCGATTTACAGTAAAATCGATCGAAAAAAGCTTGTTTTGTCGGCAGCGTTTCTGTGTGGCTCGCTGTTGTCGAATTTTATGATGATTTTGGCAAGCTATTATAACGGCAGAAGCTCGGTCGCGCCGTTTATCCTGCTTGTCATTGCGGTGTTCATTCTTCTGGGCGAAATTTTTGAAACGGATTATCAGGTTGTGGTTTCCTCGCTGGTTTCGGTTTTGCTTTTGGGCGCGGTATACTTGGTTTGCGTCGGCGTAAAGGACGTTTATGTAACGCACCGCGCCGTCGAAATCAACGAGCAGACGATCGCCGAATGCAAAGAACAGGGGCAAATGGATGTGGAACTGCCTGTCGTGACGCCGCAAACGAAATACAGCGTTGTGTTCGGGGGACGGTATCTGTCGACCGAGGACGCCACAACATGGCCCAATATCGGAATGGCAAAATATTATGGCGTCGATTCGCTCATCGGCAAATAGCCGCCTGCACC
>CAYRMX010000022.1:0-15507 GCA_964425295.1 uncultured Oscillospiraceae bacterium
GCGGTATACTGTTCTTGGGCGATCGCACGCCCGTCACAACCGCATAACAAATCCTTCTTCGGGGGGTCGGATGCTTCCGGCTGAGAGTGGGCGAACAGACGCCCTGACCCGCGAACCTGACACGGCTCATACCGTCGTAGGGAAAGATGGCAATTCCGCTTTGCTTTCCGAGAACGGTTTGCATGCGGAATTTTTGATTATGGAGGTTTCCTATGCAAAACAGAAAACTGCGGGCGCTTTGCGAGAGCGCCATCCTCACCGCCGCCGCACTGGCGCTGAGTTACCTGAAAATCCCCATCGGTGCGGAATTCGGCGGCTTCGGCGGCTCAATCGATTTTGTCATGCTGCCGCTGATCGTCTGCGCCATCCGCTGGGGCGCGGGCTGGGGGCTGGGCGCCGGACTGGTCTTCGGCACACTCAAATTCTTCTTCGCCAACGGCGCGGCGATCAACTGGGCGTCCATGCTGCTGGACTATTCCATCGCCTACATGTTCGTCGGCTTCGCGGGCATCCTGCGCGGCAAATCGAAGACCGCGTGGCTTGCGGCACTCCTCGGCTGCTTTGCACGCTTTCTCGTCCACTTCGTCAGCGGCATTACGATCTACGCCGAGTATATGTACGACATTTTCGGGCTTCCGATGACAAACGTCTGGGTCTATTCCGCGCTCTATAACGGGACATACATGCTCCCGAACACACTCCTCGCCGTCGGGCTGTGCGCTCTGCTCGCGCGCCCGCTGGGGAAATACCTGCGCGGTGACGATCTTGCGCGTTGAAAATCTCTTTACAGCACGCAAAAAATATAGTAAAATAGGGGCGACGAATGTCGTCCCTATTTTTGGAGGTGTTTGGAATGTACTGTCTTCGCTGCGGCAGAAAGGTCGCCGACGGCGTCTCCTTCTGCGAAGAATGCGTGAAAACTGCGGGGCAGCCCCTTCAGCCCTCGCCTTATCTGAGCGAGCGGATTCTCCTTCCGAATCAGACGACGCCGACGCGCCGCCCCGAGCCGCGTGAGCGCAAAACCGAGCGCCCCGTCAGCCGCCGCCCGCGAAAGCTGATCGCGGCGGTCGTGCTTCTGAGCGTGCTCTGCACCGGACTGGCGGCGCTGTGCGGCTACGGCGGATGGTGGTATTATGAGTGGGAGCAGAACAACCGCCGCTCGCCCGTACAGGCGGAAAACCTGCGCCTGAATGACGAAATCAAGACCTATGCCTCGCAGGTCGAGTCGCTCAACGAGCGCATCGAGGAGCTGGAGGCGCTTGAGGACGAGGTCGCTGAGCTTTCGGCGCTGCGGGAAATGTCGGAATTTATCAACGCGCATGTGGTTTTTGTGGAAAACGACGGAACCGGTTATTACCACACATATGACTGCCCGCAGTTCAAAAAACAGAGCTATTGGGCATACAGTATGAACTTGGCAGCGTCGCAGGGCTATTCTCCCTGCCCCAAATGCCACTGACGGAGGAATGGCTATGAAGTATTGTGACCGGGCGGCGCTGGTCTTCACCTGCCTCGGCTTCGGCGGTTTGGGCATGGCGATCATCATGTGTCTGCTGATCGGCTTCGGCTTTCACACCACGGTCGGCAAGGAGGCGCTTTATACCGCATTCGGCCTGCAAGCGCTCAACCTCGCCGTCGCCCGATGGCGCGAGATCCGTTTTTTGAAAGGACACGCCTCGCCCTCGAAAAAAATGCGCCGCCTGCGCCTTGTCGCCGCATGGTTCTGGTGCATCGGGGCGGTATTTCTGGTTGCCTCGCTCGTCTTGGCGATCTGCGGCATGCACTTCGGCAATTTCTGGGTCAAGCTGCCCTGCACCCTCGGCGCAATTCTCGCCCCGCTCGGCTGGCTGGGACTGCTTGTCTGTTTCCGCCGCCGACGCCAAGCCGCCTTCCATTCCGATTCCCACCCGCAATCCTGAATCATGCAAACCCCGCAGTGCGTCCAAGCCGCCTGCGGGGTTTTGTTGCGTTCTCAATCCGGTTACAACCGGTCTTGCACTTCGGCAAAATACGCCTCCCTTGTGATCATTATGTGCAGGAAGCCGTCATGCACGCCGAGGTCTTTGATGTCTGCGCCGCCGCGAAGCATGGGAGTATATCACGCAGAAAAACTCCGATAAACACAGAAAGAATTCAAAAATACCGACGCGGGATACGCCGGTATACTGAAGTTAAAGAGCAGCAGTTTAGCGACTGATACAAAGGAGTGGCAGCGGGGCGAGGGCTTCTCCGCTTCCAACCCGGAGCGAAATCCGCCGATTCCTGCAAACAAATCAAAAAATCGTATCAAATAGAAACCAACTCCTTTCCGTGAAATAAAAAAGCCAACCGAAACGGTTGGCGAAAAAAGAAGCACCCGGTAAAAACCGAATGCTTCTCGATGGTGGAGTATAGGGGGATCGAACCCCTGACCTCAAGATTGCGAACCTTGCGCTCTCCCAGCTGAGCTAATACCCCAAATGTTAGGTTGTTTTCCGAACTTTTCAGACGAAAACGAAAAACTGAATGTGCGAAGAAAATCTGTGAAAACGGGGCCCGCTTAGCGGATGGCTTGCTCTCCCAGCTGAGCTAATACCCCATAGAACACGCGACCCTCACGGGCAGAAGTCATTATAGCACATCCTTTTGAAAATGTAAATACTTTTTTCGGTTTTTGGGGAAATTTTTCGTTGAGGGGCGCGGTGGGGCATTCCGCAAATGTCACGGTAAGCCGTTCCGTATTCCGCACACGGGGCGGACGAAGGTGCGCGGTGGGGGGGCTTGTCTTCGTGGGAAAAGCATGGTATAATAACCACAGCAGTGGTTATTATACCGATTTAATTTTCCTCCTCGGCTTCGCCGAGAACCGGAAAATATGGCTATTTTATACCACCTCAGCGGTTATGATACTCGGTTCTTGCCGTTTCCGTCCGGTGTTTCCGTCGATCGGAAACAGAATCGCACGAAACCATAGGAGGACACCCATGAAAGATCAGCAATTTCCTCGCGAATTCAACGACGACCTGCCCGATTTTTCGGGTGCGATAGAGAACAGCGCCCCGACGTTTGACCTCGACGCGGACGACGCGGCGCAGCTCGGCATGGAGACAACACTGTTCGACCTCGCGGCGGTCGATCTCGAAGACACGCTGAATGACATTCGGATTCCGGAGGACATGCTCCGCGCGGAAGGCAGCGCCGATGACGCAAAATTTGACGCGCTTCAAGACATCCATGCCACGTTGCCGGACGACAACGCCGCCCCCGACGCTCCGTCGGACGAGCATTTCGACGCCGAGCCGGAGACGATGCCCACGCTCTTCCCCAACGAGACAGCGGAGGAAGCACCGGCGGACGAGCCGACGGTTGTCCCGCGCCCCGTGCGCAAGCGCAAGGGCGCTGCGCGGAAAATTTTGCGTGTGCTTGCCGTGCTCGGCAAGTGGGCGATCGGCTTGGTGCTCGCGGCGGCGATTCTGGTCGGCGGTCTGGTCGGCTACCTGACGGTGACGGAGTACACTCCCGCTTACGCCGAAAATGCGCAGCGCGGCACGGTTGCGGCGTCCGAAACGCCTTCAATGCTGCAATCCATGCGGATCGTGACGTTCAACACCGGCTATGCCGGACTGGGTGAGGACGCCGATTTCTTCATGGACGGCGGCGCGCAGGTCAACCCCGACTCGGAAGCGACGGTTCTGAAAAATCAGGGCGGCGTGGAGAAGCTGCTCAAGCAGACGGACGCCGACTACATCTTTCTGCAGGAGGTCGACACCGACTCCGACCGCACGTTCCACCGAAATCAATGGCTGCAATATGAAAACGCGCTGAGCTGCTACGAAAGCCGCTTCGCGCTGAACTATTCGTGCGACTATGTGCCCTACCCGCTCGACGAGCGCATCGGCGAGGTGCATTCCGGCATTGCCACGTTCAGCCGCTTCGACATCTCATCCGCGACACGCTACCGTCTGCCCTGCCCGTTTTCCTGGCCGACACGGGTGGCGAATCTCAAGCGCTGCATGCTCGTGACGCGCATCCCGCTCAACAGGGACGAGGAAGCCCCGGAGCTGGTGCTGGTCAATTTCCATCTCGAGGCGTATGACGACGGCGAGGGCAAGGCGGCGCAGACCGAGCAGCTTTTCGCCCTGCTGAAAGAGGAATACGGCAAGGGGAATTATGTGGTCGCCGGCGGCGATTTCAACCAGACGTTTGTCGACGCGCTGAACGCTTACCCGATCAAGTCGACCTCGGAATGGACGCCCGGTGTGCTGGAGAGTGCGCCGTTCGGCTGGCAGTATGCCTATGACGCCACGACGCCGACCTGCCGCCTGCTCAATCAGCCCTATGCGCCGACGAGCAGCCTGACGCAGTATTTCGTGATCGACGGCTTCCTCGTCTCGCCCAACGTGCAGATCGACCGCGTGGAAACGCTCAATGAGGGCTTCGTCTACAGCGACCATAACCCCGTCGTGCTGGACTTCACGCTCCTAAGCGCCCTCAACGCAAACGCCCTCAATTGATTGCGTCAAGCCGATTCTTATGCGAAATCAAAACGGTGATCGCCGAAAATATAAAAGCAGCGGAGGCATTGAAACTGCCTCCGCTGCTTTTATTTCATTTTCTCGGGAAAGAGTTTTCGGAAGTTTTCCTCAAAGGGAGCGCGGACGATGCCGCGTTCGGTGATGATACCGGCGAGAAGCGTATGGTCGGTGACGTCAAAGGCGGGGTTATAGCATTGCACCTCCGGCAGCGCCATCGGCTGAGCGTAATGCAGCTCCCGAATCTCCGCCGGGTCGCGCTCCTCGATGGGGATCGCGTCGCCGTTCGGGCAGGAAAAGTCGATCGTCGTCGACGGCCCGAGGGAATAGACCGGGATGCCGTAATAGTTTGCCAGAATCGCCAGACCCGACGAGCCGACCTTGTTGGCGACGTCGCCGTTGCGGGCAATGCGGTCGCAGCCGAAGAAGACCGCCTGCACCTTGCCCTGCTTCATGACGGTGCTTGCCATGTTGTCGCAGATCAGCGTGCAGGGGACGCCCGCCCGCGTCAGCTCATAGCTTGTCAGGCGCGCGCCCTGCAAAAGCGGACGCGTTTCGTCGACATAGACGTGCAGCTTCACGCCCTGCTCCTGCGCCAGATAGAACGGGCCTTGTGCTGTTCCGTAACGTGATGTTGCAAGCGGCCCTGCGTTGCAATGCGTGATGACGCCGTCGCCGTCCTTGAGCACGGACAGACCGTGCTGCGAGATGGCAAGGCACATCGCCATATCCTCTTCGTGGATGGCGCGCGCCTCGGCGATCAGCGCGTCAAGCAGTGCCGCACGCGGCAGGTCGCGCCCTGCAAGCACCGCAGCGTCCATGCGCCGCAGCATTGCCGACAGGTTCACCGCCGTTGGTCGGGAGGAGTTGAGATACTGCGAAATGCGGGAATATTCGGCATAAAAGCCGTCAAAATCCGGCGCTTCGATCGACTTCGCCAGCACTGCCATGCAGTAGGCGGCGAAAATGCCGATGGCGGGCGCGCCGCGCACCTGCAAACGGAAGATCGCGTCCCACATCTGCTCCTTTTCGGTCAGGGTAAGGTATTCCGTGCGGTTGGGCAGCAGGGTCTGATCGAGGATGACCACACTGCGCCCGTCGTCGCCGAGGCGGACGTTGACCGCATGCGTCACGTCGCGGATCATTTCAGCGTTCCTCCGATGGCGATGATGCTCTCGCGCACGAGCTTGCGGAACAGCGGCGCGACGCGGTCGGCGGTCTCCGTGACCTCTTCGTGGCACAGGGGCGTCTTCGAGATGCCCGCGCCGGGGTTCGTGATGCAGGAAATACCGCACACGCGCACACCGGCGTGCCGTGCAGCAGCCGCCTCGCAGGCAGTCGACATGCCCACGGCGTCCGCACCAAGCGCCGCCGCAAGGCGCACCTCAGCAGGCGTTTCAAACGTCGGGCCGGTGAATTGGCAGTAAACGCCGCGTTGCAGCGGGACGCCCTGCTTTTCCGCCGTCGCGCGGATGATCTCGCGCAGCTCCTCGTCGTAGACCTCGGACATATCCGGGAAGCGCGGGCCGAGCTCGTCGATGTTTGCGCCGACCAGCGGGTTGGGGAAGAAGGTCATGATGTGGTCGGTGATGAGCATGAAGTCGCCCGCGCGGAAGTTGCGGTTTGCGCCGCCGGCGGCATTCGTCAGGAACAGCACCTTCGCGCCCAGCATCGCCATCAGGCGGGTGGGGAGAACGACGTCGGTGACCGAATAGCCCTCATAGTAGTGGACGCGCCCCTGCATGATGACGACCTTGACGTCGCCGAAATAGCCGAAGACGAAGCGGCCGCGGTGACCGGGCACGGTGGAGACGGGGAAGCCCTCGATGTCGGTGTAATCGACCGTGGCGACCGCGTCCAGCTCGTCGGCGAGCGCGCCGAGTCCCGATCCGAGGATCAGTGCCACATCCGGCACAAAGTCGGTCTTTGCGCGCACACAGGCGACGCAGCGCTGGAGCTTTTCATATGCTGTCATGTTGGTTTCCTCCTGTGATGTATTTGTTTTACTTGGTTTGGAGCTTTTGCAGCGCGCGGGTAAATTCCTCCGGCAGCGGGCAGGAAACGGTGACGCTTTCGCCCGTGCGCGGGTGCAGGAACGTCAGCTCCCGCGCGTGCAGGCATTGCGACGTCAGCCCCAGCTCCGGCTTTTTTATGCCGTAGAGCGGGTCGCCCGCGATGGGGTGGTGGATGTACGCCATGTGGACGCGGATCTGGTGCGTTCGCCCCGTTTCCAGACGGCAGCGCAGGTGGGTATACTGCCCGTAGCGGGCGATGACCTCCCAGTGCGTGACCGCCTCGCGGCTGTTTTTTTCCGTTACCGCCATGCGCTTGCGGTCGACGGGATGGCGCCCGATGGGGGCGTCGACCGTGCCGCTGTCGCTCGAAAAGCCGCCGCGCACAATACATTCATAGGTGCGCCGCAGCGTGTGATCCTTGAGCTGGTCGGACAGCACCCGGTGAGCGAAGTCGTTTTTCGCCACGATCAGCAGGCCCGACGTGTCCATGTCGATGCGGTGGACGATGCCGGGGCGCTTCTCGCCGCCGACACCGGAAAGCGAGTCTCCGCAGTGGTGCAGCAGCGCGTTGACGAGCGTGCCGTCCTCGTGCCCCGCCGCCGGATGGACGACCAGTCCCTTCGGCTTGTTGACCACGAGCACGTCGTCGTCTTCGAAAACGACGTCCAGCGGGATGTCCTGCGCCACCGTTTCGACCGGCTTCGCCTCCGGAATGGAGACGATGTAGCACGCGCCTGCCTCGGTCTTTGCATTTTTTCGGATCGCCGCGCCGTTGCAGATCACGTTCCCCTGCTCCAGCAGCCGCTGCACCGCGCTGCGCGTCAGCTCCGGCAGCATCCGCGCAAGAAAAACGTCCACGCGCTCGCCGCCCTGTTCGGCTGTGAACCGCATCGCCTCACCCCCATTTCACTCTCATCTTTTCAATGGTATCATAGCACACAAACCCGCTTCCGTCAAAGCCTTTTTCCGGTGCTCCGGCTCGCCATACACGTCATCGAACGACACTGTAGGGACACCCGTCCTCGAGTGTCCGAAACATGGTGATTCATTGCAAAAAATGACGGTTCATCAAGCAAGTTTCGATGAACCGTGCGGACACCGCAGAGCGGTGTCCCTACAGAGAATTACGATAGACACTCCTAGGGCGGAAGCACACCCGCAAGGGGCACGCCGTTTCACGCCGAAAGCACATCAGATTGCCGACGAAAGCTTCGTATCATCGGAAAATTGCCGTCCTTTTTCATGCCGGTTGCATGAAGAACGGCAATTTCTATTGAATTTTTTACCAGAGGTGAGGAGGTGATCGAATGGACAGCGAGATTCTGGTCGCACTGCTGTCGCTGGCGGGGACGCTTTTGGGCAGTCTCGGCGGCGTCCTGGCGTCCTCTAAGCTGACAAATTACCGGCTCTCCCAGCTCGAACGCAAGGTCGACCGCCACAACGGCTTCGGCGAAAAAATCCCGGTACTTGAGGAAAAGCTGAAGGTCGTCAACCACCGCCTCGACGACCTTGAGGGGGTGATGAACAGGTGAAAGAGCGATTTTCGCGGCTTTTGAGCATCAAATCGCTGGTGACGTTGGCGACGACGACGGTCTTTGCGGCGCTGGCGCTCGGCGGACAGGTCAATGCGCAGGAGTTTTTGACGGTCTACACCGTCATTATCGGCTTCTATTTCGGGACGCAATTTGAGAAGAACGGAGGAAAAAAGGCATGAAGATCTGCATCGACGCCGGTCACACCATCGGTGAAAATCCCAGCCCCGCCGCCCCCGCATACTGCGAGGGGACGCGGATGTTCGCCTTGCAGCGCTTTCTGAAATCGGAGCTGGAGCGCTACGGCATTGAGGTCGTCTGCACCCGAAAGCGGGTCGAGGATGACCCGTCACTTTACGAGCGGGCGCAGACATCGGTCGGCTGCGAGCTGCTGCTGAGTCTGCACAGCAACGCCGTCGGCAGCGAGCGCAACGACACGGTCGACTATGTGCGCGTCTATTATCCCATCAGCCGCCGCGGACAGGCACTGGCGCAGGCGCTTTCCGAGGTCATCGCTTCGGTCATGGGCACGGCGCAGCATCCGCAGTTTGTCGTGCGGAAAAATTCGACGGGCGACGCCGATTATTACGGGGTCATCCGCCACGCGGCGCAGCTCGGCACGCCCGCAATGATTTTGGAGCACAGCTTTCACACCCATCCGCGCAGCACGGCATGGCTGCTTTCGGATGCGAACCTGCACCGGCTCGCCGAGGCGGAGGCGGCGCTGGTCGCGGAATACTATGGAATGGAGGAATCGGAAATGCGATATGAACTGTTAAAAGATATTCGGAGCGATTTTTACCGCCCGACGATCGAAAAGCTCCTGCAAAGCGAGGTCTTGCGCGGCAAGGGCGGCAGCGGCGAGGAGACGGTCATCGATCTGGGCGAGGACGCGATCCGACTGCTGGTCATTCTCGACCGTGCCGGCGTCTTCGAGCACAGATCAGAGGTATGATCTCGCCCTGCGGGAAAAAGGCAGCGCCTCAAAAACCGATTTGGTTTTTGAGGCGCTGCCTTTGTTTGGAATTAACCCTCGGTGCTGTCGGCGGTATCCTCCGCGGAATCGTCGGCGGTTTTGGCGGTGATGAGGTCGAAGATGCGCATCTGCGCATAGTCAAATTGCAGGGTGTAGGCGCTGCACTGCACGTCGATCTCGGCAGTGACTTTTTCGGTCACGAGATCCTGCTTGGCGGTGTCGAACCACGCGCGCGTTTCGGTCTGTCCGACGAAATACATGATGTGATAACCGAACGGCGACTTGACGATGCCGTGGTCGCCGGCAACGCGGGCGGTATCGAAGCACCAGTCGCTGAACTCCTCGACCATCGCGTTGGTGGCGAAGTTTTCATAGATGCCGCCGGTCGTGTTCGAGCCGTCGTCGACCGAATATTCGTTGGCGAGCAGGGCAAAGTTCTCGACGGTCGCGTCCTTCTGCCATTCGGCGTAAACGTCGTCCGCCTTGACCTTCGCGGCGTCCCACGCCTCCTGCGACCAGTCATTCGATTCGGTCTCCTTTTCGCCCTCGGGCTGGATGAGAATGTGGCGCACGGTGACGTTATTGAGCTTCAGAACGCGGTTTTCCTCGTAGGAAGCAGCGTTTTCGTCATAATACGCTTCAATGTCGGCGTCGGTCAGGGCATCGGCGGTCTTCTCCTCAAAGTCCATGAGGTAGTCATAGGCAGCATAGTAGAGGCGCAGATAGTCCTGATAGTCCTCGACGCACACGCCGTCGCCGAAATTCGACTGCAAATAGGCGTCGGCGCTTTCGTAGCCGGCGTTTTTGTATTCCTCGGCGAACGTGCCATCGGTCTTGGCGAGGTCGGCGATCTGGGCGACGTCCTCGTCGGACAGCTCATAGCCGGAGGCGAACGCCGCCTTTGCCAGCGCATAGTTCTGCGCATAGTGCAGCGTGGCGGCTTCAAGGAAATACTGCTCCCACGTGCGGTCCTGCGACAGCGCCGTCTGCTGCGCGAGGGGCTTCGTGTAATCCAGACCGAAATAGGACGAATACGCACCGTAGCTGTTCATAAAGTTATAGAACTCGATCCAGTAATAAATTTGCAGCAGGCCGTTGTCCATGCACGCTTCGCCGTCGGCGTTGATCGCGACGACCGTGCGCATGAGGTCGCTCTCGGGGGCGGCTTCGGTGACGGCGTAATCCGACAGGACGGTCACGTCGTTCTTGCCATAGCCGGAAGCCGGCTCGGTGGGGGCGTCCGTGGCGGGCGGCGTCGTTTCCGGCGCGGGCTCGGCGGCGCAGCCGACAAGTAACAGCAGCGCCAGAAGCAGCGCGGCAAATCGTTTCAATTTCATTTCATTCTTCCTTTCGGGTAATCAGTTGGTTTATCATAGCACAGCTTGCGCGCAAATGCAAGCATTCGGGCGCAAAAGCCGATCAATCATAGCACAAACGGCAGGAAAAATGGTGTGCAAACTGTGAACTTTCGGCATTTTTCGAAAACTTCGGCCGGCTTTCTTGACAAACGGGACAAAAACCGTTATGCTGAAGCAAAAAGGAGGGACTTTTTATGGTTCAACATATCGTAATGTGGAAATTTCAGGAAGGTGCAGACCCGACGGAGTTTTTGACGAAGCTCGCGGCGCTCGAGGGCGTCATCCCGCAGATTCGTTCGATGAAAGTGCGCCGCAGCCTGACGCCCGGCAAGGGCTATGACGCCGTGCTGGTCAGCGAATTCGACACGCTCGAGGACGTCGAGACCTACAAGGTCGACCCGCGCCATGTGGCGGTATCCTCGCTGTGCAAGGCGATCCGCACCGAACGCTGCGCGATTGACATTGAAGTATGAAGCAGTGGTGCGTCTATATCCTGCGCTGCGCGGACGGCTCGCTCTATACCGGGGCGACCGATGATTTTTCACATCGTCTGATGATGCACCGCGCGGGAAAGGGCGCAAAATATACCCGCAGTCGGCTTCCGGTTGAGCCGGTCTATCATGAGGTCTGTGAAGACCGCTCTGCCGCGCTCAAGCGGGAGTGGGCAATCAAGCATCTCAAGCGGAGCGAAAAGTTAAAATTGTCGGAAAACGGCTCGAGGCAACTGCCCTGAGCCGTTTTGCTTTGCTTATGCGGCGATAACCCCGCCGCACATTCCGTATGGCAGAGGCTTGCGCGTGGCGGACTATACCGTGACACATGGGTCGGCGGTTTCGTAAAGCGGCTGCGTACAGCGGTAGCCCTGCGGTAGGTAGCGGACAGACGAAATGCGCGGGCCGGAGACGCCGTACTTCGGCGAATAGCCGAACAGGTCGATGTAGCGGTCGAGGTCGTCCCGCTCGGCGCACATCGCGCGCAGCACCTCGACCGTCGCGCGGACGTCGTCGATGGCGCGGTGCGAATTCTGCACCCGATCCTGCAAATCATACGCCTCGATCGCGTTGCACAGGCGATGCGGGTATTCGCGGCGGTCGCGGTAGACCGTCAGCAGGTCGAGCTTCGGCTTGTCCTGCAAGAGCCGCGCGTCGCCGTGGCGGCTGAGCAGATGAAAGAGAAACAGGAGATCAAATTGCGCGTTATATGCCATAATCATTGTGCGCGGCGTGAACAGCTCGGCGAGGATCGTGCAGATTGCCTGCTTGGAAATGCCCTCCTCGCGGAGCATTTCGTCGGTGATGCCCGTCAGCTCGACGATCTTCGGCGGCAAACAGCGGTCGTTGGTCGTGCGGACAAATTCGTCGACCTCGGCGACCGGCACGAGCAGCCCGTCCTGCCATTCCAGCTTGACGGCGGAAAATTCAATGATCTCATCTCGGCTGAAGCTCAGTCCGCTCGTTTCGGTGTCGAGCACCAGAATCGAGTCGCAGTGCGGCGCAAGCGATGCAAGCTCCGGCATGTTCTCACTCTCCTTTTTGCGTGCGCTTCCACGATTTCACCGTGGGATTTTCGCGCAGACGGCGGAAAAAATCTTGCAGCAATTGCCGCGATTCATCCGCCAAAATGCCCGAAATGACCTCCGGGCGGTGGTTATAGGGCAGGTCGAAGAGGTTCGTCAGCGTGCCGCACGAACCGGCCTTGGCGTCCGGCGCGCCGTAGACCAGCGTCTTGAGCCGGGCGTTGATGATCGCGCCCGTACACATCGGGCACGGCTCCAGCGTCACATAAAGCGTGCATTTCCACAGCCGCCAGCCGCCCAGTGCTCGGCACGCCTCGTCGATTGCCTCCAGCTCGGCGTGGGAAAGCGCATTTTTCGCCGTCTCGCGGCGATTGCGCCCGCGCCCGACGATCTCGCCGTCGCAGACGACCACGCAGCCGACCGGCACTTCGCCCTCGTCGGCAGCTTCCTGCGCCAGCCGCAGTGCCTCGCGCATCCAGTGTTCGTGTGTCATGGACTCACCTCCGTGTGCCTCCATGATAGCCGATTTTTCCGCCGCCGTCAACTCCCCGCCGCTCAAAAGTACCGAAAGCAGCAGCGCACAGTCCGACAATTCCATCCCCGCAAGCTGCGCCGCCGCGTCCGACAGCAGCGCCCGCAGCGCAGCCGTGTCCGCCGGGCGGCTCTCTCCGGTCAGCAGAAAATCCGTGCTCACGCCGAAGCGCTTCGCCATCGCGACGAGCAGCGCGTTCGGCGGCACACGCCGCCCCTGTTCATACATCCCGATCGCGCTCGCGCTCACGTTCAGCTCCGCCGCGAGCGCCCGCTGCGAAAGCCCCGCCCGCCGTCGCAGGATGCCAAGCCGTGCTCCAAGCATCGTGCCCCCTCCTTTCAGCCCAACCGTACCACAATTTGTGGGGCGGTTTTTGTATTTTTCGGGCGAATGCAAAAAAACGCTTGACATTACACAAAGCGTGTAGTACACTTGTCGTGTAGAGATGGAAAATAATGGAAATTATATTACAAATGATTGTTCACGTTTTTTCATTTTTACCTCCTTTTATACGGTTGTAGGTCGTGAATCGTCTCGCTTGGATAAGCTGAATTCCAGAGGAGGTGATTCCGGTTGACCGAATCCGAGACCGTGTGCTGGTGCGACCTGTGCGGAGAAGATCTCTGCGTGGGAAGCCTGTGCTACCGCCTTGAGGGGCTGCGTCTTTGCCCCGACTGTCTGGCAAGCTACGCGCGGACGGTGTTCCGCTCGGCGCTGGAGGCAGTGCAATGAGGCTGGCGGAGCTGTCCGAGAGCTACCTCGCCGCCGCGCTCGTCCTGCGGCGTGAGCTGCGCAGACTGCGTGCGGAGCTGAAACAGGCACAAACGCCCCAGCTTCGTGCCGACCTGCGCCACCGGATCGCCGCGCTTGCGCCGATCCTGACGCAGTGCCGCGAGCTTGCGGAGCTGACGGCGCACTATTATGAAAGGGGTTATTGCCGCAATGAAAAATACGTTCTCTGACTATACCGACCCGCGTCTGCCGCGTGACGTGCAGCTTCGGCGCGTGCAGCGCGTCATGCGCGAGGAGCTGACGCAGCTTCAGCGGTTGGTGCTCGAAGCGGTCTATTTCGGCGGAAAGTCGCAGGCGGAGATCGCGCAGGAGCGGGGCGTGAGCCGCTCGACCGTCTGCCGCACCCTCCACCGCGCCGAAACACGCCTCCGCCGCTTCCTGCGCTATTGACCCGCCGCAGCTTTCGCGCCGCATGTATCGATGATGAAAATGCCTGCACGCGGGACGATGTGAACATCGTCCCGCCGTATGCACCATCAATATTGCATGCACCCATCGCTCTCTCTGACGAGGGAGGGTTTTGAATCGATAGCCGCTCTGTGGGGAGGGGACGGCGTCCCACCGTCCCAGCGCATGCACCGTCAAATAACACTGTAGAGGCACCCTAACCGGGGGTGTCCGAAACGTCGTGCGGACACCGCAGAGCGGTGTCCCTACAGTGAATTACGATAGGCAATTCGCAATGCGAGACCTTGCCCTCGCCGTGCAACTTCCGTTCATGAGAATGCTTTGATTTTGCACCGTACCCATGCCTCCGCCGTGCCAGCAGAAAATTGCTTCGAAGCAGCATAAAGCCGCACATCCGCGGCAGAAATCCATCTGATTTCGCATAAAAAATGTGCCCCTCCGCCAAACTATCGGCGGAGGGGATTTTTGATGGAACGACCGAAAAAAGCGCCGCAGCAGCACGGCGACATCCGCGACCCGAAGCTGCCCGTCATCCACGGCGACGTCGCCAACCGCGCCGAACAACGCGCCTGCCCCGCGCCGGTGACGCCCGCACAAACCGAATCCGACCGCTTGATTTGACACTCTGCCCCGCCCTGCAGAAAGACTATCGAACCTAGGAGCTGTCCCGTCTGCGTGTCGAACTCGGCGATTTTGAAGTTCCGATAGCAGACGGCGAACGTTTCTCCGTCGGGAACGAATTTGTCAAAATGATTTTTGCATTTTTTCTAAATTAAACAAATTATCCGAAAAGAAATCTCCTACAACCTCGTGTCTGCACATATCCTTAAACACCGTTTCTATCGGCTTTTTGGCGGTTTCCGACTGCTTCACGCACACAATAAAAGTGGTCTTTCCGATTTGCACCGAATAACTTGAATTTTTGTTTTCCATATCGTTTCGCTTCCTTTCCTTTCAAAAAAATATGGGACACTCATTTTCCAAGTGTCCCGTTTACAATCCGAAAATAAATTCCCGACAGTTCAAGAAGTCATTAAGTCGGGAGTATAATCGAAGTGGTTATCTTTCCATATCATAAAACTGTGGACGATGTCTTTGCACTCCTGTGGACTATGTTATTACACTGTACACTTGTCTCCGTCAGTTCCTCTTGAGACAGACCGTGCGCCTTGCGGATTTTTCGAATTTTCTGTCCGATTTAGTAGTAATCCATAGAAATACCGCTTATGTAGTAAAATTACACTTGAATTAAGCGGGCAGAAATGATAGAATCACATGAACTAAAACACATAAAAAGAGGGAAAGACATGAAAAAATTGATTGCATTTCTTTTAATAGCAGTAATGTGCTTTTCGTTTGCCGCTTGTGGTGGTAGCCAAGAAGCCGTGAATAGTCACACAGATGCAAGCACAGAAGAAACTGCGGATAACACCGCAGAAACCGAAGGCGAAGTTGTTAAAGAAACAACGGGAAGCGAGGAAACCGAAAAAGTTGAGGAAGTTGTTGTAGATAACACCCCTGTAATTGCCGTCGGAGAATCTGCAACAACAGATAAATGCGAGTTTACGGTTGATTATGTTAATATCACAAGAGATGTAATGCCTCCCCAGCCGGGCAGTTGGTACTCTCACTATGAAGCCGAAGCGGGAAAAGTGTATGTAGATTTTTGCGTTGCCTATAAGAATACCGATACCGCAAATATTCGTGCGGACAAGACACTTTCCGGAAAACTCATTTACAATGGTAAATATGAATATACCGGCTTTTCGATGATTGAGGAAGAAAGCCGTTCCGATTTTACTTATTCAAATATCACAAGCATTGCGCCTCTTGCAACTGAATACATGCACTACTTATTCTCTGTACC
>CAYRMX010000023.1:0-15469 GCA_964425295.1 uncultured Oscillospiraceae bacterium
TTTCATAATCAGTTACTCCGTATCTAAAGTATTGTGTTTTCGATCATGCGTTGTTTGCAACGCTGCCTGCGACGATCGTTCCGCCTCCAAGGACGGTGTCGCCATCGTAAAACACCGCCGTCTGACCGGGCGTGACAGCGCGCTGCGGCTCGTCAAACTCCAAACGGCAGCCGTTTTTCTCCGGATAGAGCCACGCTTCGGCGGTACGCGGCGTATAGCGCAGCTTTGCCTGCACACGCAGCGGTGCTTCCGGCTGCGCAAACGGAATCCAGTTCGTCTGCCCGACGCGCACCTCGCCGGAAAACAGGAGCGCGCCGTCGCCGACGATCACGTCCGTCCCGCGCTTGCCGAGAACGTACGCCCGCTCGCCGAACGCCATGCCCAGCCCGCGCCGCTGACCGATCGTGTACGCCTCCAAGCCCCGATGCTCGCCGAGGATCTTTCCGTCCGGCGAGACGAAATTACCCCGCTGCGGCTCGACGCCGTGCGCCGTCAGGTAGCCCATATAGTCACCGTCGGGGACGAAGCAGATGTCCTGACTGTCATGCTTGCGGGCAAGCTGCAAGCCCGCACGCTCCGCCAGCGCGCGCACCGCCGCCTTGTTTTCGACCTCGCCGAGAGGGAAAAGTGTGTGCGCAAGCTGGAACTGATTCAAAAGGCAGAGCATATAGGTCTGATCTTTGGCGGTGTCGACCGCCTTTTTGAGCACAAAACGCTCTCCGCACCGCTCAATGCGGGCATAGTGCCCGGTAGCAATGCCGTCATAGCCCAGCTCCAGCGCACGCTCCAAAAACAGCCCAAATTTCATCGCGCCGTTGCAGACGACGCAGGGGTTCGGCGTCGCGCCGGCGCGGTAGACCGCCTTGAACGGCTCGATGACGCGGGCTTGGAACTCGTCCTTCCACGCAAAGAGATGAAAGTCCATGCCCATCTGCTGCGCCGCGTGGCGGGCGTCCTCGGCTTCGCTCTCGCCGCCGTCGCGCAGCAGCATTGTCGCTCCGCCGACTTCATACCCCTGTTCGCGCAGCAGCAGACACGCCGCCGCACTGTCCACGCCGCCGGACATGGCGACCAAAATTTTCTTCATATTGAGTGTTCCTTCAAATGCGGTTTCTTTTTTACAGAATACCACATTTTTAGAGAAAATGCAAGGTTGACCTTCGCGCATTTCGTGGTACAATAGAAGGGAAAAATGAAACAATCGAGGTATTTTATGCTGAATTTCCGCGAGATCACCCTTGCAGACCGCGAGGTCATCCACAACATCTATTACCGCGCCACCGCGCACGGCAGTGAATTTTCCTTTGCCAACCTGTTTTTCTGGGGCGAGCAGAAGGTCGCCTTTGTCGGCGACGCACCCGTTTTTCTCAGCCGCTTCGGCGCGCACTATTCCTATCCCGTTCCCTTTTTCGACCTTTCTCTCATTTCCGCCCTGCGCGAGGACGCGCACGAACGCGGCATTCCGTTCCGTCTGTTCGGGCTGACGGCGCAGGAGGTCGAGGCGCTTTCCGCCGCATACCCGGAGCAGTTCCGCTGCCATCCGGTTCGCGACAGCTTCGACTATGTTTATGACATCGAACGACTGTGCGAGCTGCACGGGAAAAAGCTGCAAGCCAAGCGCAACCACTGCAACCGCTTTGAGGAAGCCAATCCCGACTACCGTGTCGTACCGCTGGACGCGGCACTTCTTCCCCGCTGCCGCGAATTCACCGAGCGCTGGTACGCCACGCACGCCGCAGGCGGCGCGGAAAACGACTACGCCGGGGAACGTCGGGCGATCGCCCGCGCCTTTGACCAATTCGACGCCCTGCACATGGAGGGCATTGCCATCGAAACGGGCGACGGCATGGTTGCTTTCTCGATGGGCAACCGCATTCGCGAGGACACGTTCGACGTCAACTACGAAAAAGCCGTCGCGGACGTCAACGGCGCTTATTCGATCGTCAACCGCGAATTTGCCCGTCTGCTGCGCGCCCGCTATTCGGAGCTGCGTTTCCTCAACCGCGAAGACGACATGGGCATTGAGGGGCTGCGCCGTGCCAAAGAAAGCTATGCGCCGGACATTTTGCTGGAAAAATATCTGGCGGAGGAAATTTTGTGACCCGCTTTGTACGCGCGCAGGCGCGTGACCTGCCCGCGTCGACCACACTCTGGCAGACCTGCTTCGGCGACAGCGCGCAGTCCGTCACAGCGTTCTGGGATGCCCTGTTTCCCAAGATTCGGGTCTTCGCCGCGCAGGACGGCGCGCGACTTGACGCCATGCTCTGCACGCTTCCCGTCACGTTCGTCGACGAGGACGGGGGTGCACAGCCCGCCGCCTATTTTTACGCCGTCTGCACCGCACCGGACAAGCGCGGTCACGGGCTTTGCCGCGCGCTCATGCAGCACGCCGAACGCGAGCTGCAAAAAAGCGGCGTTTCCGTCTTCACGCTCGTTCCGTCGAGCGCGGAATTGTTCGATTTTTACAAAAAACTCGGCTATCAAGCCGCATTTTATCACAAATCCTATTCTGTTTCCGCCGCGCGCGGCGCAGTGAAAATCCGCCGAATCGACGCCGACGCTTACCGCAATTTGCGGCAAATGCAGCTCTACGGCGACTTTCTCTCCTATGACGCGGCGCTGCTCACCTTTGCGCAGCGTGCGTCCGAGGCATCCGGTGGCGGTCTGTTCCGTCTGGAAACCGACGAGCTGGTCTGCTGCGCCGCAGCCGAGCGTGCGGGCGACGCCCTGCTCATCAAGGAGCTCCTTCCCGACTGCCCCGAAGCCGCTGCCTCCCTTGCCGCCGCGCTGAACTGCTCCGAAGCACAGGTGCGCACGGTGGGCGACACCGTCCCATTCGGGATGTACAAAGCCGTGGGTGCTCCGCCATGCCCGCAAAATGCCTATCTCGGACTGGCATTTGACTGAGGGAGGGACTTTTTTCGAGAAAATTCGCTTTTTTTTCGGAATTCCATCATTTTTCGGTGGAAAAATCGGCGCGCAGGCATTATAATAGTATGTTGAAGAGAAATCGGGAGGGCGATCTATGAATTTCGGAGACTTCCTCGGCAATGAAACGCTGAAGGAACGGCTGTCAAATGCGCTTTCCCGCAATCAGCTTTCCCATTGCTATCTCATCACCGGGCCGGTCGGTTCGGGCAAGCACACGCTGGCGCGACGCCTTGCCGCCACGATGCAGTGTACCGCCGACGGCGAGCGTCCCTGCGGGCAGTGCGCCCAGTGCCGCAAGGCGCTGCACGGAACGCATCCCGACATTCTGACCGTCGACGACGCGGAGAAGAAAACCATCCCGGTCAAGCTGGTGCGCGACGCCTGTGCCGATCTCTACGTCCGCCCGAATGAGGGCGCGAAGAAGATCTACTGCTTCCCGCGCGCGCAGGATCTGAACGCGCAGGGGCAAAATGCCCTGCTCAAGTGCATCGAAGAACCGCCTGCCTACGGCGTGTTTTTCCTGCTTGCCGAGCAGCCGGAGCAGCTTCTTCCGACCATTCGCAGTCGGTGCGTCCATTTGCAGCTCTCGCCCCTGCCGGAGGCGGTCTTGCGCAATGCGCTGCGCAGCCGTTTTCCCGACGCGTCGCCAGACCGTCTCAGCGCTGCCGCCGCGTGCGGCTACCTCGGTCAGGCGATCACGCGCATGCAGGAGGACGCGCCGCTGCTGCCGCAGGTCGCCACGCTTTCCCGCGCCTATTGCGAGCGCTCCCCCGGCGCCGTGCTGCGGGCGCTGACGCCGATGGAGCGGCTCAAGCGCGAACAGCTTCGCCCGATTCTGCTGCAATGGCATGCACTGCTTGCCTCTGCACTCACCTGCCGCGGCGCAAGCGCCGCGCCGTATGCCGAAAGCCGGCAGCTCGCCGCCGCTCGAACGGACAGTGACATTCTCTCCGCCGCAAAGGCTTCGCAGCATGCGCTGACGCTGTTGGAGGCAAACGTCTCCCCGGCGCATATCTGCGGCATGCTTGCCATTCGGCTTCGATAAACCACGGTCGCCGTGCCTCGGCGCCTTACAAAAGGAGTAACTATGGAACATACACCCGAAACCCCCGTTACGGTCTGCGACGTGCAGTTCCGCAACGCTGCCAAGACGTATTATTTCGATCCCCAAACGCTCACCGTCCGCGCCGGCGACGAAGTCATCATTGAAACGGCGCGCGGTCCGGAGTTCGGGCAGTGCGTGCGCGGCAACCACGAGATCGCGCCGCAAGAGATCGTTGCGCCGCTGCGTCCCGTCATCCGTCTGGCAACCGCGCAGGACAAGAAGATCAACGCCGACAACCGCGCGCGTGAAAAGCACGCCTATGAGGTCTGCCTGAAAAAAATCGCGGAGCACAAGCTCGACATGCAGCTCGTTTCCGCCGAATATGCCTTTGACGGAAGCAAAATTCTCTTTTTCTTCACCGCCGACGGGCGCGTGGACTTCCGTGAGCTGGTCAAGAGCCTCGCTTCCGTCCTGCGCACGCGCATTGAGCTGCGTCAGATCGGCGTGCGTGACAAGGCGAAGATGGTCGGCGGGCTGGGCATCTGCGGTCGTCCGTTCTGTTGCCGCGAATTCCTCGACGATTTCCAGCCGGTTTCGATCAAAATGGCAAAAACGCAGAATCTCAGTCTGAACCCGACGAAGATCTCCGGCACTTGCGGACGGCTGATGTGCTGCCTGAACTATGAACAGGAGGCTTACGAAGACCTGCTGCGCACCAGCCCGAAAGCGGAGTCCTTTGTCGACACGCCCGACGGCCGCGGCACGGTCACGGACGTCAATCTGCTCAAGCAGAGCGTCCGCGTGCGTCTGGAAAAGCAGCCGGACACCATCGTCTGCCATAAAAACTGCGACATCTGCGTTCTGCGCAACGGCAAGGCGCGCAAGAACGACGAGCCGATCCCCGAAAATCTCGCCCCGATCTCCGGCAATCTCCAGCGCAAGCGCACCGAAGAGCCGAGCTTCTCGACCTATCTCGACCCGGTCGTCATCCGCAAGAGTGCCGAGACGATCGAGCCGGCGGTCACGGCACAGACTATTGCCGAACAGAACGAGGAGAACAAGCCGAAGCGTCGCCGTCGCAGAGGCGGAAAGAACCACAAGCCGAAGACGGACGCCGCGCAGCAGCCGCTCAAGGAGCAGTGCAAGCCGCAGGAGCAAAAGCCTGCCGCTCCCGCTAAACCCGCGAAGCCGGACAATGCAGCGCCGACCAAGTCCGCAAAGCCCGAAACCGCCGGCGAGCCGCGCAGCAACAACTACCGCCGCCGCTATCATAAGCGCCGCAAGCCGCAGGGCAAGGCGGAATAAGCAACACGGCAGTCCGAAAAATCGGACTGCCGCCTGACTGTCAAGAAAGTCCGAAACCGTAAAAATCGAAGTGTTGTTTTTTCTTAAAGCATTAACATGTCGATGGCTTCCTCGAATCTACGACATTAGAATGTATCTTAATTATAAGGAAGATATTTTAATCGATTTTTACTTACCGCGCAACTTTCGACCTACCGTATCTACATACGCCGACGGTCGAAAGTTGCTTGGCTTTCGAACTTTCTTGCAGCCTGCCATCGTGTCAAAAAGAGCTTTTGACACGATGACGGCAGTCCGAAAAATCGGACTGCCGAATTTGTAGAAAGACGCGGGGATTCTGCGGGAAAATGCTGCTTTTGTCGGGAAATAACATTCCCGCATGTTGTATTTCGACAAGTTTTTCCCACAAGATGTGGTATTTTTCTCTTAGGATACCCGCGGCCGCAAGGAAACACACACCGCGGTTCTGTCATCCTCGGCAGGAATACCGGCGATCAGCAGCGCCGCAAGCTCCCGCGGCGACTGCCCGCGGTATTGGCAGATCATCTCCTCGGTATCCGTTCCTCCCGCTCCGTCGCTGACCAGCACGAGCATTTCTCCCCATCTCAGGGACAGCCGATACCGCTCCGGCAGGTGGTCTCCTCCCACCCCCACCCCCGGCGGCGGCGCGGCTGTTCCGATTTTTTTCATGCCGTCGGGCGTTCGGTAATAAGACGGCGCCGCGCCCCATTTGTAGAGCATGCCCGTGCCGCTGCGCAGGTCGAGCCGCAGCAGGTCGACCGTCGTGAAACAGCCTGTGCCGCGCAGAATCTCCATGCCGTTCATGATTTTCAGTGCCGCCTCCGGCTTCAGTCCGGAGCGCAGCAGACGTTCCAGAAGCCGCACCGTTTCGGCACTCAGCTCGGATGCTTCCTTGCCCGTGCCCATGCCGTCACATAAAAGGACGAAATATTCCGCATTTTCTCCCGAAAAGCACGCGCCGCGGTCGCCGACGGTCTTGCTTCCGTCCTTGCCGAGCGTGGAAATGCCGACGGCAGGCAAAAATGTGGCTTCGGCGGTACTCGGTTCACGCGCAGCGCAGCGCAGATAATCCGCGACGCAGCCGAATTCCTCGGCGACCACCTGTCGGCTCTCGCGGAGCTGGACGCGGTAACGGCGGCGATAGAGCATCCCCTCCAATTCCCGGTTGACCGCCGTCACGAAGCCGTCGAGGTGACAGCAGGTTTCGCGGAAGCTTTGGGGAAAATCCTCGGCACGCGCCACGCCCTGCTCAATGACACGGGGCGCAGCGGTGGAAAGCGCCCGATACGTCTCGTCCGCGCGATGCTGCCAGCAGCGGTGAAAGCGGGCGCAGCAGCGGCACACCCGCTCCGCCGCCCCGTCATAGACACTCTCTGCCTCGCTCTGCGACGCAGGCGCAGTATCCGCCGGAAGCTGACGGCAGAGCGTTTCCAGCACCTCCGCCGCATTGGAAAGCCGCTGCGCAGCGGCTTCCTGCGCTCCGGCATGCAAGAGTGGAAACAGGTGAAGCTCCCGCAACAGCATGCCCAGCGCGACACCGCAGGCGATCACGACGCAGCGCCCTCCCGTCGCCTCGCCGAAGCAGAGGAGCACCACATTCGGAAGCACAAGGAAGGACAGCCATGTGAGCTGTTTGGCACGCAGCAGCCGCACGGTGAGCGCGGGCAAAAGCAACGCCATCGTCAAAAGATTCCCGTAATTTCCCGTCAGGTCGAGGGCAAGCCCCACGGCAGCAGTCGCGGTCAGATCGTCCGCCGCGCAGGAAACGGCGCAAGCTGCGAGCAGGCCGATGTCAAACGTGCCGCCCAAGCCGCCGAGTCCCGAAACGACCGCCGCCGTGAGCACAGGCACCGCGCCGCGACTCTTGCCGAGCGCGCTGCGGAAACCGAGGGTACAAAGCCCTGCCAGCAGCCATTTTGCCGCCCAGAAGCCGAACGCGCTGCGTTCACCCATCAGACAGACGCCGCCGAGCACGGCGCAGACGCCGGATGCCATAAGCGGCATGAACCACCGCGTTGCGGGAAGACGCGTTCCCTGAAAAATCGCACCCGCTGCCAGCATGAGCAGCGACATCGCGGCAAATTGCGCTGCGTCTGCCCCCTCGCAGCGGAGCAGATAGCCCGCCACTGCCCCTATCGCCGCAGCGACCGAGCGCAGCCCGATCGGGAGCGCCGCCACAAGGCACGCCCCCAGCGGAAGCGATTGCCCCAGCACCGTCGCGCCGGACAGGACAAACCCACTCACAAGCAGCGCGGCACACTGCGCCCATCGCGCAGCCGCAGCACGCGGCAACGCCCATTTTTTCGGAAGCAACATTCCCCTCATAGCTCTCTCCCCCGGACAGCGATCTCGGCAAAATGCGAGCTGTCATACGTTCTGCCCCGATTTTAGCACGGGGTTTACGGCAAAGCTGTCGGGAAATGGGCGCGGAAATGCACATTCGCTTTTCTTCACGACAAATTCACAAGCTCAGGAGGAAACATGGGAAAAGAACTGGAATACAAGCTGCGCGTGGCAGACAGCGCCGCGCTGGACGCCATCCTCGCGGACGGCGAAATTGCCTCGCTTGCAGTCGAGCCGTGGCGCAGCACACGGATGAAAACGACCTATTTTGACACGCCAGACCGCCGCCTTGCGCAGGTTCGCTGGATGCTGCGCCGCCGCATGGAGGGCGAAGAAAGTGTCGTCTGCCTGAAAACGCCCGAAAATGAGGCGCACGTTCGCGGCGAATGGCAGATTTTGTCGAACGCGGTCGATGACGCGGCGATCGATGGCTTGCTTTCGCAGGGCGCGCCACAGGAATTGCGGGCACTTTGCGGGAAAGCCCCACTTCTGCCGGTGTGCGGGGCGGAATTTCTGCGCCGCAGCACGATGCTCGTCTTTCCCGACGCGAGTCGCGCGGAACTTGCGGGCGACTGCGGCATTCTCCACGGCGCAGCGGAGCGGCTTCCGTTCACGGAGCTGGAGCTGGAGCTTTATGAAGGGTCGCCGGAGGAAACGCTCGCGCTGGTGCAGCGCCTTTCGGTGCGCTATGGGCTGTGCGAAGAATCGCGGAGCAAAGCCGCCCGCGCCATGCAATTGGCATAGAAAATCAAGAAAAATTGGCATTGCATTCAAACGAGCAAAGGACTGCCCGAGGGCAGTCCTTTGTGTTATTTTGTGCTATTTGGGTGTTATTCCAGTGTCAGGAAGACCATGATGATCTTTGCGAACTGTGCGCGGGTCGCATTCTCGGTGGGAGCAAGCTTGCCGTCCATGCCGTTAATGATGCCCTTGTCGATCATCCAGATCAGGTCGTTCTTCGCCCAGGTGTCGACGCTACCCTTGTCGGGCCACTTGTCGAGGTTGCCCGTCGGCGTGGTGTTCATCTTGGCGACCGTTCTGGCATATCTTGCCAGCATGACCGCCATCTCCTGACGGGTGATCTCCAGATCCGGACGGAACGTATCGTCCTCATAGCCCTTGACGATGCCGTTGGCTTCCGCCCAGACGACTGCGTTGCTGTACCACATGCCGCTTGCAACATCCTTGAACGTGGTCTTGGTGGTGACCTTCGGCTCGCCCGCCATGCGGTAGAGGACGGTTGCGACCATTGCGCGCGTCAAGGTGCTGTCCGGCTCGAAGGTTGTGTCGGACGTGCCCTTGAGCAGACCGTTCTGCACGGCGTACTTCACCGCGTCGGCGTACCACGCCTTCGCGTCAACATCCGTGAAGATCGCGAACGGATCGGCGTTGTTGTTGTAGATCTTGATCTCCGAACGGTCGCGCACACGCAGACGGGCAAAGATGCGGTTATCCGCGCTCGTTTCATCGACGTCACGCGAGCCGATGCCCACGCCGGTGACAGTCATGCCGACGGCGAGGTTATTCAGGCTGGTGTCGTCCTTGGTGATGTAGCCGTTGATGAACAGGCAGGCTTCGCCCGTGGTGTCGCGGACATAGATCTTGTCGATGACACCGGCGGTCTTGTGGATCTCGGTGACGATGCCGCCGACGCGCATGAGGTTGCCGATGGAGCTGTCCGCCATTGCGACGGCGCAGGTCACGCTCTTCGGCTTGATGATGTTGAACTCGTCGGAGGTAACGCGGATATAGCCGTTATAGTCCGAGCCGAGGTTCAGCTCGACCTCGCCGCAGTAGTAGGTGACGGCGCCGTGGCAGCGCACCTTCATGCCGATGGCATAGTTGCCGGCGACCGGGAAGACGTTGATGCCGTTGCCGTCCTCATCCTGCACATAGATGCAGTCGAAGAATGCGGTATCCTGATCGTAAGCTGAGGCGTTCGAGGTAACGTAGCCCTCAATGGTGTATTCCTCGCCGGAGCGGGATTCGGGAACTTTCTTCACGTCGACAATCGGCGTGACGGTTTCCTTTTCATCCGCGCCGCCCAGCTCCTGCAGGATGTTCAGGAGGATGAACTTGTTGACATAGTCCGCGTCGCTCTTGATGTCATAGTTCGAGAAGAACGTGACGCCGGAGGTGACGAGCCAGCCGCCGCCGGGCAGGTCTTCATAGGTCATGACATTGACGTCGCCCTTTTTGACGGTAGTGGAGGCGGTGTTGCCCTCTTCATAGACGGGAACGAACGCCGCGCCGTCAAAGTAGCCGTCGTAATGGCTGCCCCATGTGGAAGCATAGCCCTTGACGAGGACTTCGACCTTGCTGCTGTCGGTGACCTGAAGCGGAGCGCCGTTATAGAGCTGGAAGCCCGTCTGGTTGTCCGCTGCGGGTCTGGTGCCGTAAGCGTTGGAGGCGGTGTAAGCCGCTTTCATGAAGCGGTGCTCCAGGTTGAAGTTCTCCTTGGAGGAAAGGTAGAGACGATAAGCCTCGTTTGCTTTCAGGTCGTTATCGACGATGATGCCGTTGACCACGCGGGTATGCGCGCCGATGGCTTCGAGCAGCTTGTTGCTGTTCTCCGCGCAGTTGTCATACTGGTTGTCGCGGTCGGACTTGGAGCAGAGGATGACGTTGCCGCCGTTTGCCACATATTCCTTCAGTGCCGCGATCTCGGCATCGGTATAATCCGCTGCCTTGGCGGCGTTTCTCTTGTAGTTGACGGTCAGGACGAGCATCTTGTACTGCTTGAGATTTTCATAGGTGAATTTACCTGCTTCGACATATTCGACCCAGATCTTGTTGCTCGCGCCGTACTCGATGAAGCTGCCGACGCTGTCGGCGTAGTCGCCGGAGACGTAGTAGTTGTCATGGCCGCGGTCGATGGCGACCTTGGTCAGATCGGCGGAATCATAGACCGTGGTCTTGACCGTTGCCTGGCACTTGAAGTTCTTGCCGTCGTAAGTGCCGTAGAAGATGACCTTGAGGGTCTGCTTGCCGGTCGCCGCCGGGGTATAGTCGACGGTGAAGGTCTTGCTGACGCCGCTGGCGATCTCAACGGTGTCGGTCAGGGTCTTGATGGTGGTTTCCTTGCCCTTGGCGTCGGTGGTGGTGAAGCGGATCTTGGTGATCTCATACGCCTTGGGTGCGCCGTTGCTGACGGTGGCGGTGAGCTTTTCGCTCAGGCCGACAACGCTCAGTGCTGCGGTGGTGTCGATGTCCGCCGTGACGGGCGTTGCCGCACCGACCCAGACAGGAGCGGTCACGGCGATGTCGCCGTCGTCCTGCGTAACCTTGAGGTAGTAATAAGCATTGTTGTTCTTGATGGTGTCGTCCAGCTCGAAGGTCGCGCCGGCGGCAGTATAGCTCTTCAGGGAGATACCGTTTTCGCCGATGATCTCGATCTTGCCGAGACCCTCACCGTCCGGGTCGGAGATGGAAGCCTTGATGCGGACTTCCTGCATGCCCTCAGCGCCCGTTTCGATGATGCTGCCCATGAGCTGATCGTTCAGGTAGTAATAAATGCGCAGGTTCTGATCCTCGGTGGCGTAGGCGCGGCGCTCGGCCATTGCCTTATACAGTCCGCCCTCGGTGAAGTCGTCGGTCAGGATAACGTCGCGGCAGGTGTTGGAGTCGCCCCACTTGCCCTTGTGGTTGTCCTGGTTGTTCGTCGGCGCGACGTGCCAGCCCTTTGCCAGCGCGAGGTCATACTCGCTGTAGCTCGGCCAATAGGAGCTGCCGCCGACCGCGCCTTCGCCGTTGCCGACCTCGATGAGGTTGAGGACTGCGTCACGGGCGGGCGTATAGCCTGCGAAGTTGTCGAAGTTGCCGAACGTCGTGCCGGGGTGGTTGAACTGGGAAATAACGGGAGCGTCTTCGACATACTTGGTCTTCACGCCCTCTTCAACGGCGTTGCCGTCGACGTCGAGTCCGTTGTTTGCATTGACCATCAGGTCGTTATACAGGTGCATGCCCGCATAGCTGTTGGTCTTTTCGTTCAGGGCGCTGTTGTTGCGGGAAACCGTGCCGTAGGTGTTGAACGTGTTGGTATGGCCGGGGCCGCCGGACCACGTCATTTCGTAACCGTAGGCTGCAACGAAATCGCTGCTCTTGGCGTTATACTCCGCCGCAGTCGCTTTCGCCTCTTCCCATTTGCTCAGGCTGTTGCCCTTGGTCAGGGAGGACAGGTCATAGTAGCTGCTGGTGGTGGCGGTGTTTGCGGTGTCAAAATAGTTGGAGTGGTCGGTGACGATCAGGAAGTCGACGTCCTCGGCCTGCATTGCGTGCTCATAAGCATCCTCCAGCGTACCGGCGCCGTCGGAATACTCCGCCGTGTGAGAGTGGATCTGACCGAAGTACAGTCCCAGCCCCGCCTCGCCGACGAAGAACGACCACGTCATTTCGGCGCTCTTGCCGTCGGCGCGGGTGAGCTTCAGAACGACCACGTGGCGGTCATTGGTCATTTCGTCCGCCGGGGTGTAGGAGACCTTGTCCGCCGTGACGGTCGGCGTGACCGTCTTGCCGTCCACGGTCATCTCCACCGTCGCATTTTCGCCGCAGTTGGCGATCGCCGCCGAGATGGTCGGCTTCTTCTCCGCACCGGTCGCCGCGTTGGCTTCCGGGGAGACGGAAAGGATCAGCGGCTCGTCGTTGATCGCGACGGTCTTGGTCGCTTCATACTTCATGCCGTATTCGTTTTCCGCCGCGACCTTGATCGTCAGGGAGTTCTTGCCTTCGAGCACTGCTTTCGGGACAACTGCGGAATAGGTATAAGCCTTCGTCTCGTGCGCAGTCGCGGTCACTTCCGTTGCCGCGCCGTCGTCGACACTGTATTCCGTCTTCAGAGCCGTCACCTTCGTCAGCTCGTCGAGCGTGAAGGAGAAGGCGTAGTCCACGCCGCGGTTGGCGTCCTTGAGAGTCAGGTCGACCTTCGGGTTGAGGACGTAGCCGAGGCCGTGCGGGTCTTCGACCTCATAGAAGTTCATGGCGAAGAGATGGATCGAGCCGTTCATCGTCCAGCCGGAGAACGCGTTGCTGAAATACTCGATGCAGACGGGGCTGCTCTTGTACTTTGCGACCTTGTTGTACATAACGTAGCCGCCGGTGACCGCTTCCATTCTCCACAGGCTGTAATCCGTTTTGCCCTCTTCGAGCCACAGGCATTCGGCGTTGCTGCCGTCTTCCGCGTTTTCCGAGGTACGCAGATACTTGCCGTTGTTCTTAAAGGCATAGTATTCGCCGTCCGTTTCGACGGTGAAGATCAATCCGCCGTTGCCGGGGATGACATTGCCGGCGCTGTCCTTGGAGGAGAACGCGGGCTGGATGGAGGGAGCAGTTGCATCGCCGGACTCCGCGCCGAAGACCGCTCCGCCGTAGTCGTTATAGATCACGACCGTGGCGCCGTTCTGCGGGAGGGCATTGGCGATCGGCTTGGTGCCGGCGTAGCCGTCACCGTCCGCGTCCGCAGCCGCTTCGTCGATGGCGTAGAACTTCATCGTGTAGATGGAGGCATTTTCCGCGCTGTAGCCGTAAGGACTGAACGCAGAGCCGTAAACCTCGAGGCAAGCAGGCTCGCCGGAGTAGTAATACTTAGTATTCGCCAGGCGGTAGCCCTCACCCAGTGTCTCGACCTTCCACTTCGAGCCCTCGCCCGGTTCTGCGCTGAACACGGCGGTGCTGGTCGCGGTAGCGGTGTAATACTTGCCGCCGCAGGTCAGATAATATGTGCCGTCGCCGTTGGCGGTGAGCTTATAGACGCCCGCGCCGCGCTCAACGGACAGGTTGGCATTTTCTTCGTTGCTTTTGGCGGTGATGCCGGGCGTTTTACCGCCGGTCGCTTCCGCGCCCGCAACGACGCCGCCGCTCGGTGCGTAGATCACAAACGCGACCCCGTCGGCGGGAATGCCGCTGATTGGCGTTACCGTGTAAGTCTCCGTTGCTGCCAGGGCGACCGTGGGCAGCATTGCGAGGATCATCACGACCGCCAGAAGCGCCGAGACGACCCTCTTCAGATTCTTCCTCATGGTTTGTCCTCCTTTATTGCAGTATCTCGCGCCGATGCGCAGAAATACCTATCATGATACGAATATGATAGCATAGTTTTCAGTAAAATGCTACCTCAAAAAGCCGAACAGCTTCCGATTTTTTGTTTTTTGTACATTCTCACAAGCACATTGTCGGATAGCACGGCACTTTGATTTGTTACGCTTCCTTTTTCGCTTGAAAAACCGTGATATTTCGGCACTTTCTCATTTTTTGTATATTTTGTTCGTTTGCAACGCAACACGCAGCTTTTTCGCGCGGATTCTTGACAGTGAACGTCCTGTTTATTATAATGTAATCGATCATTTTTGACACCTCGGAGGTCGCCGATGAAAACAAAGCTTCTTGTCTATCCGCTTCTGGGCGCACTCGCCATGATCGCCGCCGTCACCGGGCTGATCGTCCGGCTGACGCAGGGCAGCCTCGGCGCGGTCGCGCTCATCGTGTTCGCGCTGATCCTCTGCGGCGGCGCGCTGCTGCTTGTGTTGGGACTTTCCCGCTGCATGCTGTCGCGGGCGGTCGAGTCCGCGCCTGTGAAAAGCAAGGGGAAATCGGTCGAAACGCCGCTTTCCGACCGTCTGCGCAAAACGACCGAGCGGCTTCCGGCGATCCTCATCCTGACGCTCGCCGCGGCGTTCTTCCTCGCTGCCTATGACCGTGCGCAGAAGGTGGAGTCCATTCCGCAGTCGAGCGTGCAGACCGGCATTGTTTATACCTCCGGCAAGGTCATTGCCATCGAGGGCGGCGCTTATCAGGGGCAGCAGGACTGCGAGGACGTGCCCGTCGGCAAGCAGATCTGCCGCGTGGAGATCACCGCCGGCAAGCACAAGGGCGAACAGTACTCTCTGACGAACAACCTCAGCTACCTTTACGGCACGGTTCTGGACGTCGGTGACAGCGTCACGGTCAGCATCGGCTACACCGACGGCGAGGTCAGCGAGGTACTTTTGCAGGATTATAACCGCACCGTCCCGCTCATCGTGGTGCTTGCTGCGTTTCTGCTCGTCACCGTCCTCGTCGGCGGAAAGGTCGGCGCAAAGTCGCTGATCGGTCTGGCACTGACGATCGTGTGCGTGTTTGCCGTGCTGCTTCCCCTGCTGCTTGACGGCGCGCCGACGCTGCCGACGATCCTCGCCATGTGCGCCTATGTGACGGTGGTCGAATTCGTGCTCCTTGACGGCGTGAACAAGAAAACCGTCTGCGCCATTCTCGGCACGATCTCCGGCGTCGTCTTCGCCATGCTCTTCGGTGAGCTTGCCTGCGCGCTGCTGCGGGTCGACGGCTTCAAGATGTACGTCGCCGAGCCGCACGTTGAGGCGCTGCTGCAAATCAAGCAGGGGCAAAATCCCATGACCTCGCTGCAAATCGGCGACCTGCTCGTCGGTGGCATTCTGATCGCCGCCCTCGGCGCGGTCAACGACGTGGCAATGAGCATCAGCTCGTCGATGAACGAGCTGGTCGCGGTCAATCCGAACCTTTCGCGGCGCGACCTGCTGCGCTCCGGCATGAACATCGGGCGCGACATGGTCGGCACGATGACCAACACCCTCATCCTCGCGCTGGTCGGCAACAGTCTGGTCATGATTCTTTACCTTTCCTCGCTCGAACCGTCGTTTATGCAGCTCATGAGCACCACGTTCTTGTCCGTCGAGATGGTGCAGGCGCTTGCCAGTTCCATCGGCGTCATCCTCGCCGTGCCGCTGTCGGTCGTGATCGGCATGCTGCTCTACGCGCACCCCAAGCATAAAGCAAAATAAAACACAGGGCGTCTTCCGACCGGAAGACGCCCTG
>CAYRMX010000024.1:0-1301 GCA_964425295.1 uncultured Oscillospiraceae bacterium
TTTTTTGCTGAACCTATTGCAATTTTCATTTCTATGTGATATAATTCGTTTACGGATAGCTGTATAGATTAAATCGTAACGTGGGATAGGAGGTAAATGCACATGAATATTCATGAGAGTAGAATGTCTATCTTTGTGCGAAATCATATTTTGTATCGTTTCCAGGTATTTGGAGGGCAGAGCAAACGTATCAATATGAGCGCATAAGTTAGATGTGCTCATGTCTGCTTATGCGCTCTATATTATCAATTTATAATGAATATGCGAAAGATATGCTTTTGAAAAGCACCACTTCGTATAATTACGGTTGTATTTCTCTTTTTCTTGTGAGTGAAATTGAGTTTTACACACCCCGCTAATTTCTAAGAAAGGATCTTAGATATGTTTAAGAAATTTTTTTCTTTAGTATTGGTGGTTCTATTATGTTGCTCTACACCGATGAATGTATTTGCCCAGACAGAACATTCACATGTTGAAGGAAATGATGTATCCAACGGCAACGAGGGATCTGCTATTACCAATACAATGTCGCTCTCTTCTGAAATGATTGAAGAGGAGTCCGAAACAGTTATAAATTCTGATTATGTGATGACAACTAATGTTGATTCTGAATACTTGGAATGGCTGTTAGGTGTCCCGGATGAAATCATATCAGCTTCAACTATTGAGGTATTGGAATATTTTTTGGAATCTCCATTCATGGGACAACAAATTTTTTCTTGTTCCTCAACATTTGAAGAAAGAGAAATTGATTTTTCGTGCCATGAAGCTTTCCGTGAACTGGTTTCCAGAGAGGACTGTATTGAGGTACTTGAAAGTTTCGCTGGAAGCATTCTATATAGTCCGGAAAATGATGAGTTGAATCTATCCAAATTTGAGAAGTTGTTATCTCAGCCTTTGGTGGAATCGCTTCTGTCTGATTTGACATCTTCCGCTGATGGTTACCCGAATCTTCAAAGTATGTATACCCAATCTGAAGTTGTTACATCATCGGCCGGAAATTATGTAGGTTCACTCAACGGTATAAAATATTAATTCGGCTGGAACAATAGAGACGGCGAATGGTCGTAGTGTAGATGTGCTCACTGCGGGGAGTGAATTGACACAGTCACAGATTACAAACTTTAATAGTGCTTATGATTATGATGGAAACATCCGTATGAGCGGACCGACATCTATCTATAATTGTCACTCGTATGCTTGGTATCGACATTCCACTACTAATCCGTACTGGATAGACAGTATATCGCAATTTAAACTTGATAGTGCTTGCACGAGAGTTTCTTCTGCTCAAACGTATG
>CAYRMX010000024.1:1401-15350 GCA_964425295.1 uncultured Oscillospiraceae bacterium
TATGTAAAATCTGCGGCAAGCAGACAAACACAACATGGACGAGTATTGTTTGCGATGGTCCCCCATGTGCCGTTATAATGAAACTTGATGATGAGGACGATATTTCGTAATCTCATTTTCTGTAATTCAAAACATAATAAATAATTACTAAACAGACGTATGCAAACTATGACATGCTTGCCTATGTTCAGACTTTGAAAAGTTAAAACATATGATTGTTTTGCTATTTCAAAAGTTATGGTATCGTGTGAGTTGAAAATATCGGCTGTATTTGCCTTTTGGGGCAGATACAGCCGATATTGCTTTTTTAATCCAGATTCTTGTACTCGGTGACGGTTTTCAAATAGGTTTCTGGATCACCGTTCAAGATAAGGTCGGCATACTCCAAAGGAGCGTTGTAGATAAGGTAGTCAAGCTCTGACCGTTCGTACATATTACGGGCAACCTCGTTCTCAACAGCGATTGTATCAATCGCAATCATGCTGCCATCGGTGAATTTCAGTTCCACACAACAGTTATCGAAGTTGTATTCGCAGGATATAAGGCGTTTCATAGGGTTTACCTCCAAAATTGTTTTGTTTGGAAGTATTGTAAGCGTGGGTTTTGTGGTGGTATCTTTAACTATGGGAAAACTCGTTTTCCCACTTGCTGACCGCCTGTGCGCTCACGCCCATGCGCTCGGCAAGCTGCTCCTGCGTCAGGTTCAGACGCTTACGGTGATATTTGATGCGCCCGCCCATTGTTGTTGTGCTCATATTCATCTCTCCTTTTTCGCTCGCCGCGCCCGCGGGAAAGCGTTGCAGGGCGACTGTCCCGATTTTGCCATAAACCGAGGAAAAAATCAATCATCCGGGGGTTTAAGATTGCGAAATTTGCAACTCAACCGCCGGTTGAGTGCGAAAAATCAGTAGGCAAGCGTGCTTCCACCGATGAATTCGCGCAGCAGGGAGTCGGGCGGGACAATCGCCGCGTCGACGGGCGGAAGCTCGCGCAGGATGTGTACCAGATCTTCCAAGTCCGGATACTGCGGCAAGAGCGCCGCCAAATCGTCGAGCAGGTAGCTGCGGTAAACACTCAGCTCGCAGGAATAAAACGAGTCGACGCTGCAATGCGCGAGGGGCTTGAACGGCATGATGTACTGCTGCTCGCCGCGGTCGACGCGTTCGCGCATGCCGATCGTCTCGGTCAGGGCGCGCCCGCGCCCCGTGCGGTCGCGCAGCAGCCGCCGCGCCAGACGGATCTTCGACGGGTGCAGCACCGAGCCGTCGCGGGCGGTCAGGCGGGTGCGCACGCTGACATAGACGCGGCTCGTGTTTTCCGCGTGTCCGGTCACGGAGGGATTGAGCGCGTGAATGCCCTCCATGATGACCAGCTCGCCGCTCGCGCGCCGCAGCGTCCGACCCTCGAAGACCCGCTTGCTCGTTTTGAAGTCATAGCGCGGAAGCTCCACCTCGCCGCCGGCAAGAATGCGGTCGAGCTGCTGACGGAAAAACGGAATGTCCACGCGCGTCGGCTTTTCCAAATCCAGCTTGTTTTCGCGCAGCAGCGCCAGCTCCTCCTGTGTCAGGGGGCAGAAATAATCGTCCATTTGCAGGGTGTGCGTCCGAATGCCGCGGCGTTCCAGCTCCCGCTTCAGCAGAAGCGCCGTGGTCGTCTTGCCCGAGCCGGACGGCCCTGCCAGCAGGACGATTGGGCGCTGCGCGGCGTTGGCCGCGAGAATCTGCGCCGTCTGTTCGATTTGTGCCTGATAATGCCGGCGATCGTTTTCCATGACCGCAGCGGCGTCCGCCGTCAAAAGCGACTGCAATTGATCGGTCGTCATACGCTTCGCTTCCTTTCTGACCGTGTCCGTATTTTATTATTATAGCACAAACTCCACCGTCCGTTCCATCCCCTTTTTGTGTTCTTTCAAAAAACTGCATATTTCTGACATTCTCCTATTGCTTTCTGCCATATATCTCTATATAATAGTATACCGTTGATATTATTGAGAAAGTGATGAAAGAAATGAGTTCCCTGAAAGAAAACAAAATGGGCGTGATGCCCGTGGGCAGGCTGCTGTTCACAATGGCGCTTCCGATGGCGCTGTCCATGCTGGTGCAGGCGTTTTACAACGTCGTCGACAGCATGTTCGTCTCCCGCATTTCCGACCTGAACAACGACGCGCTCAATGCCGTCTCGCTCGCGTTCCCCGTGCAGAACATCATGATCGGCATTGCCTCCGGCATCGCCGTCGGCGTCAACGCCCTGCTCTCGCGCGGTCTGGGCGAAAAGAACTATGAACATGTCAACTCCTCCGCGCTCAATGGCCTGTTCCTCGCCGTGCTCGGCATGGGGCTGTGCATGCTCTTCGGCATCTTCGCCGCCGAGCCGTATATGCGCTCGCTGACGCAGGTCGAAGCAACGGTGCAGTACGGCGTGGATTATCTGCGCGTTATCACGATCGCCTCGTTCGGCATTTTCGGCGAGGTCATCTTCGAGCGTCTGCTGCAATCGACCGGGCGCACCGGCTATACCCTCATCACGCAGGGCACGGGCGCGGTCATCAATATCATCCTTGACCCGATCATGATCTTCGGTCTGTTCGGCTTCCCGCGTCTGGAGGTCATGGGCGCCGCCGTCGCCACCGTCATCGGTCAGATCGTCGCTTTCATCCTCGCGCTGATCCTCAACCAGAAGAAAAACCGCGATGTTCACATTTCCCTGCGCGGCTTCAAGCCCGACCGCCGCATGATCGGCAAGATCCTCGGCATCGGCATTTCCTCGATCATCATGGTCGTCATCGGCTCGCTGATGACCTACTGCTTCAACCGCGTCCTCGGCCGCTTCAACGCCGTGCAGAGCGGTCTGGGCGAAACGGGCATCAGCGTCTTCGGTGCGTACTTCAAGTTGCAAAGCTTCGTGTTCATGCCCGTCTTCGGCATCAACAACGCCGTGCTTGCCATCTCCGCCTTTAACTACGGCGCGCGCAAGCCCAAGCGTATCACGGGCGTTATGAAGTGGGGCATTTTGTTCTCAACCGTTTGGATGCTGCTCGGCATGGTGGCGTTCCTGCTTCTGCCGGAGACGCTCCTGAGCTTCTTCAACCCCGACGCGGCGATGCTGGAGGTCGGCGTTCCGGCACTGCGGGTCATGTGCCTGCCGTTCACCGTCGCGGGCATGTGCATCATCTTCGGCGGCGTCTTCCAGGCGCTCGGTCAGAGCATCAACAGCATGTTCGTCTCTCTGGCGCGTCAGCTCATCGTCCTGATCCCGGTGGCGTACCTCCTCTCGCTGACGAACGACATCGGCGCCGTCTGGTATGCGTTCCCGATCGCGGAGGTCGCGTCGCTGATCGTGTCGATTTTCCTGATGATCTCGCTGTATCGGAAGAAAATTCGTCCGCTTTCCGACGTGGTTGCCGAAAAAAATGCTTGAAATTCGGTTTTTCGTGTGCTACAATGAGAAAAATTCCTGAAAGGAGCAACACAGATGCGTTCTTTCCTGTTTGCGGCATACTTTACCTATTACTATTGCGGTAATAGCGTTTCGTGCTGCAAACAATAAGATCCGCCGTGTTTCCTAACGGGACAAATCGAGGATTTTACGAAGCTGCACGGACGCGTCCGTGCAGCTTATTTTTTCGCAAAGGAGTCTGAAGTTTTATGATCACCGTTTTGAAAAAAGGAACCTCTCAGGTGCAGATGGAGCAGCTTATTTCATGGCTGCGCGGGCAGGGTCTCGACGTCCACATCTCCCACGGGCAGAATTATACCATCCTCGGGCTGATCGGCGACACGAGCAAGCTTGATATGGAGCTGCTGGGCAGCCTGGAGATCGTCGAATCCGTCAAGCGCGTTACCGAGCCGTTCAAGCAGTGCAACCGTCAGTTCCACCCGGAAGACACCGTTGTCGAGGTAGGCAACGTCAAAATCGGCGGCGGGCATTTCTGCATGATCGCAGGGCCGTGCTCCGTGGAGACGGAGGAGCAGATCATTACGGTCGCCGAAGCCGTCAAGGCGGCGGGCGCAGACCTCCTGCGCGGCGGCGCATTCAAGCCGCGCACCTCGCCCTATGATTTTCAGGGCTTGAAAGCCGACGGCATCCGCCTGCTGCTCGAGGCGAAAAAGGTGACGGGGCTGCCCATCGTCACGGAGATCATGAACGCAAATTACCTCGACCTCTTTGTCGACGTCGACGTCATTCAGGTCGGCGCGCGAAATATGCAGAATTTTGACCTGTTAAAGGAGCTCGGCAAGACGAACAAGCCGATTTTGCTCAAGCGCGGGCTTGCAAACACTCTCAAGGAGTTCCTCATGAGCGCGGAATACATCATGTCCGAGGGCAATCAGAACATCATCCTCTGCGAGCGCGGTATCCGCACGTTTGAAACCTACATGCGCAACACGCTCGACCTTGCCGCCGTGCCTGCACTGCATGAGCTGACACACCTGCCGGTCATCGTCGACCCCAGCCACGCCACGGGCAAGGCGCGCCTCGTGCCGCCGATGGCGCTTGCCGCCGCAGCGGGCGGCGCGGACGGCGTGATGATTGAGGTACACAACGACCCGATGCACGCCCTGTGCGACGGAGCGCAGTCCCTCCGCCCGGAGCAGTTTGCCGAGCTTGCGAAAAAAATGCGCGCCGTGCGGGAGGCGGTACAATGACCGTCGGCGTGGTTGGGCTGGGACTGATCGGCGGCTCGCTTGCGAAAGCCTATCACGCGGCGGGACACCGCGTCCTCGCTTATGACCTCGACCCCTCGGTGACGGCGTTCGCGCAGCTCGCGGGCGCGGTCGACGGCGCGCTCGACGCCGAAACGGTCGGGCAGTGCGAATTGCTGCTTCTGGCGGTCTATCCCGGCGCAGCGGCGGCGTATCTGGAAGAACACGCCGCGCGTCTTCCCAAGACGGCGGTCGTCATCGACTGCTGCGGCATCAAGCGCGAAATCTGCGCCGCCGGCTTCCGTCTGGCGGAGCGGCACGGCTTCCTCTTTGTCGGCGGACACCCGATGGCGGGCACGCATTTTTCCGGCTTCAAATACAGCCGTGCCACGCTTTTTCAGGGCGCGCCGATGGTGCTCGTGCCGCCGCGCTTTGACGATATGCAGCTCATCGATCGCGTCTGTTCGCTGCTCGAGCCCCTGAAATTCGGGCACTTTTCCGTCACAACCGCCGACGAGCACGACAAAATGATCGCTTTTACCTCGCAGCTTGCGCACGTCGTCTCCAATGCCTATGTCAAAAGCCCGACCGCGGAGAAGCAAAAGGGCTTTTCCGCCGGGAGCTACCGGGATTTGACCCGCGTGGCGTGGCTCAATGCGCCGATGTGGACGGAGCTGTTCCTCGATAACCGCGACAACCTGCTTGCTGAGGTGGACACCCTGATCGGTGAGCTGAAGCAATACCGCACCGCGTTGGCGGAAAATGACGCGCAGACCCTCTGCCGCCTGTTGGAAGACGGCAAGAAGCGAAAGGAGGCGGTCGGATGACGCAGATCATCGTGCAGACGGCGCGGCCCTATGCCGTCAAGCTGGCGCCCCTTGCCACCCTCGGCGCGGAGCTTGCTGCGATTGCCGCCGGCTCGGCGCTGCTCGTGACGGACGAAACCGTCGCCCCGCTCTATCTGGCGCAGGCGCGAAAAAGCCTGCTGGACGCCGGCTTCCGCGTTCACACCGCCGCTGTTCCGGCAGGGGAGGCGTCAAAGAACGCAAATAATTATGTAAACCTATTAAACATCCTTGCCGAAAAGCAGCTCACGCGCACGGACACCGTCGTTGCGCTCGGCGGCGGCGTTGTGGGTGACCTCGCGGGCTTCGCAGCGGCGACCTATCTGCGCGGCATTCGGCTGGTGCAGGTGCCGACGACGCTTTTGGCAATGGTCGATTCCTCCGTCGGCGGCAAGACCGCGATCGATCTGCCTGCCGGCAAGAATCTCGCCGGAGCATTCCATCAGCCCGCCCTCGTCGTCTGCGACCCTGCGGCGCTCGATACCCTGCCTGCCGCCACGTTCCGCGACGGCTGTGCAGAGGTTTTGAAAACGGCGATCCTGTTTGACCCGGAGCTGTTTTCCCATCTTGCCGCCCACGGTGTCGGCTTTGACCGCGAATGGGTCATCGCTCGCTGCGTGGCGCACAAGCGCGACGTTGTCTGCGCCGACGAATTCGACCGCGGACAGCGCCAGCTCCTGAATCTGGGGCACACCGTCGCGCACGCCGTCGAGCGGTGCAGCGGCTACCGCGTCAGCCACGGCAGCGCCGTCGCCATCGGCACGGCGATCATGGCGCGCGCCTTTGCCCGGGACGCGGACGACATCCTCCGTGCGCTGGAAATTTTTGGACTTCCGACGGAGACAGAATATTCGACCGAAGCCCTTGCGCAGGCGGCTCTTTCCGACAAAAAGCGACACGGCGACACGCTGACGCTGGTCGTCCCGCACGCCGTCGGCCGCTGTGAGCTGAAAAACATCGCCGTTTCGGAGCTTCCGTCGGTGATCGAAGCGGGGCGGGGTCATGGATAAGCGCCTGCACCCCGCGCCGATCGGCGGCACCATCCGCGCGATCTCGTCAAAATCCGAGGCGCACCGCCTCTTTCTCTGCGCCGCGCTCGCAGACCGTGCTACGCGCATTTCCTGCGCAGACCGCTCCGCCGACATCGACGCGACCGTGCGCTGTCTGACGGCGCTGGGGGCGGGTTTTGCGGACGGCGCGGTGCTGCCCGTCGGCACACCGCCGAAGGACGCCGCGCTCGACTGCGGCGAAAGCGGCTCGACACTGCGCTTCCTCCTGCCGGTTGCGGCGGCGCTTGGCGTCCGCACGACCTTCGTGCTGCACGGGCGGCTGGCGCAGCGCCCGCTCTCCCCGCTCTGGGAGGAACTGGCGGCGCACGGCTGCGCCCTCTCGCGCCCGACGGAAAACACCGTTTTGTGCGAGGGACGGCTGCGCGGCGGCACGTTCCGCATCGCGGGCGACGTCTCCTCGCAGTTCATCACCGGGCTGCTGTTCGCCCTGCCGCTGACGGGGGAAGCGTCCGACATTATGTTAACTTCGGCGCTGGAGTCCGCCTCCTATGTCGCCCTGACGCTGCGCGCGCTGGAGGCCTTCGGCATCCGCGTCGACGTCCTGAAAAACGGCTGGCACATCCCCGCCGGTCAATGCTATCGCGCGCCGGACAACGCAGCGATTGGCGGCGACTGGTCGAACGCGGCATTCTGGCTGTGCGCCGGGGCGATCTCGCGCCCGCTCACGGTGACGGGGCTGAACTTCGGCTCGGCGCAGGGCGATCGCAAGATCTGTGACCTGCTTGCCCGCTTCGGCGCGCAGGTCACGCGCGCGGGAGACACCTGCACCGTTTCGCCCGCCCCGCTGCGCGGCTGCACGATCGATGCGTCCGACATTCCGGATCTCGTTCCGCCGCTCGCGGTCGTCGCCGCAAGCGCGCAGGGCGTGACGGAGATCCACGGCGCGGCGCGGCTGCGCATCAAGGAAAGCGATCGCCTCAGCTCCGTTGCCGGGACGCTCCGCGCCCTCGGCGCTCGGGTGGACATCCTGCCCGACGGACTGCGGATTTTCGGCGGTGCGCTGCATGGTGGCGAGGTCACGGCGCAGAACGACCACCGTATCGCCATGATGACGGCGCTCGCATCGAGCGTCTGCGGCGGTGAAATTCTGCTGCACGGCGCGGAAGCGGTCGAAAAATCCTATCCGCGCTTCTGGGCAGACCTCGACGCCATGCGAACATGACAAAAATCACACTTCGGAGGTGCTTATATGGGAAATTCGTTCGGTAATTCCTTGAAATTGACCGTTTTCGGGCAATCTCACGCTCCGGCGATCGGCATGAGCATGGAGGGCTTTCCCGTCGGCTTTTCGGTCGACATGGCGGCGCTGGAAGCGTTTCTCGCCCGCCGCGCACCCGGTCAGGGCGCGCACACCACCGCGCGGCGCGAGGCGGATAAGCCCGAATTTCTCAGCGGTCTGATCAACGGGTGCACCTGCGACGCGCCGATCGCGGCGGTCATCCGCAACACGGACACCCGCCCGCAGGACTATGCCGCGCTTTCGGACGTTCCGCGCCCGTCGCACGCCGATTTTCCCGCGCAGGTCAAATACGGTGAGGCGCGCGACGCCTCCGGCGGCGGGAAATTTTCCGGTCGGCTGACCGCACCGCTGTGCATCGCGGGCGGGCTGTGCCTGCAATGGCTGGCGGCGCAGGGCATTCAAATCGGCGCGCACATTTTGCAGATCGGCGGCGCGCACGACACGCCCTTTGACCCCGTTGCGCCGCAGCTTCCCGTCCCACAGGGGACGCTTGCGACCCTCGCGCCCGACGCAGCCGAGGCAATGCTCCGCGAGATCGACGCGGCGCGGGCGGACGGCGACTCCGTCGGCGGCGTGATCGAATGCGCTGTGACGGGACTTCCGGCAGGGCTGGGCGAGCCGATGTTCGGCGGGCTGGAAAACCGTCTGGCGCAGATGCTCTTCGGCATTCCCGCCGTCAAGGGTGTGGAATTCGGCAGCGGCTTTGCCTGCGCCGCCATGCGCGGCAGCGCGCACAACGACCCGTTTTTTGAGGAAAACGGACGCATTCGAACCCGCACGAACCACGCCGGCGGCATTCTGGGCGGGATTTCGACGGGCATGCCGCTCATTTTCCGTATTGCGGTCAAGCCCACGCCGTCCATCGCGAGGGCGCAGGAAAGTGTACACTACGGCGGCGGAAACGCCGTGCTGGAAATTCACGGAAGACATGACCCCTGCATCGTTCCGCGCGCCGTGCCGTGCGTGGAAGCTGCTGCGGCGGTTACGCTTCTGGACGCGATTTTGGAGGGAAAACAATGGAACTGACCGATTATCGGGCGCAAATCGACGCCATTGACAACGACATCGTCCGCCTGTTTCAGGAGCGAATGGCGATCGCAGCGCAGATCGCGCAGTATAAAGAAGCAAACGGACTGCCCATTTTCCAGCCCGCGCGTGAGCGGGAAAAGCTGGCGCAGGTGAGCGCGATGGCGCAGGAGGACATGCAGTCGTATCTGCGGGTGCTTTACTCCCTGCTTTTCGAGCTGAGCCGCACCTATCAGGGCAAAGACCGGCGCACCCCGCTCTATGAGCGCATCAGCGCTGCCATCGAGACGACGCCGCGCCTGTTCCCGCGCACGGCGACGGTCGCCTGTCAGGGCGTAGAGGGAGCATATTCGCAGCTCGCGTGCGAAAAGATGTTTGCAAACCCGACCATTCAATATTTCCGCAGCTTTGAGGGCGTGTTTTCCGCGATCGAGGCGGGCTTCTGTCAATACGGCATCCTGCCGATCGAAAACAGCACCGCCGGGTCGGTCAAGCGGGTCTATGACCTGATGGTCTCGCATGAGTTCAGCATCGTCCGCGCCACCCGCCTGAAGGTCGACCACTGCCTGCTTGCCAAGCCGAACAGCGGCGAGCTGCACGAAATTTACTCGCACGAACAGGCAATCCGCCAGTGCGCGGGCTTCCTGAAAACGCTGGGGAACGTCAAGGTCACGGCGTTGGAAAACACCGCTGCGGCGGCGAAAGCGGTCGCCGAGTCCGATCGGACGGACGTTGCGGCGCTCTCCTCGCGGCTGTGCGCGGAACTTTACGGGTTGCGCGTCGTCAAAAGCAGCGTGCAGGACGAGGGCAACAACCACACCCGCTTCCTGTGCATTTCCAAGCAGACCGAGATCTATCCCGGCGCCGACCGCACGACGCTCATGCTCATTTTGCCGCACAAGCCGGGCGCGCTGTATAAAATCCTTGCGCGGCTCTATGCCCTCGGCATCAACCTGCTCAAGCTGGAAAGCCGCCCGATCCCCGACCGCGATTTCGAGTTCCTGTTCTATCTCGATCTGGAAACGTCGGTCTATTCCGAGGAATTTGTCCGCCTGATGTGCGAGATCGGTGACGTCTGCGAGGAATTCAAGTACCTCGGCAGCTATTCGGAGGTCGTGTGATGCGCTGCGGGCTGCTGGGAGAGCGTCTGGGACACAGCTATTCGCCGCGACTGCATGCGCTTCTGGGCGAGTATTCTTATGAATTGTTCGAAGTCGCGCCGGAGGGGCTGGAAGCCTTTCTCCGCAGCGGCGCATTTGACGCGCTCAACGTGACCATCCCTTATAAAAAAGCGGTCATGCCGTTTTGCGCCGAGCTGTCGGAAAACGCGGGGCGCATCGGGAGCGTCAACACGCTCCTGCGGCGGGCAGACGGCTCGCTGTTCGGCGACAACACGGATTTTGACGGATTTTCGTGGCTGTTGGAACGCAACGGCGGCGTCTGCGCGGGCGAAAAGGCGCTGGTACTCGGCGCAGGCGGCGCGTCGCAGACGGTGCAGGCCGTTCTGCGCGCAGCGGGGGCGGAGGTCGTCGTCATTTCGCGGCGCGGAGAGGACAATTATGACACGCTGGAGCGCCACGCCGACGCCACGGTGCTCGTCAACACGACGCCCGTCGGGATGTACCCGAACAACGGGGCGTCGCCGCTCTCGCTTGCACGTCTGCCGAAGTGCCGGCTCGTGCTCGACCTGATCTATAACCCGGCGCGCACGGCGCTGGTGCTGGAGGCGGAGCGGCGCGGGCTGCGGTGCGAGGGCGGGCTTGCCATGCTCGTGGCGCAGGCAAAGGCAGCCGCCGAGCGCTTCACGGGGCTGGATATCCCCGATGAACGCTGCGAAGCGCTGCTGCGGACGCTGCAAAACGAGACGGAAAACATCATTCTTGTCGGCATGCCCGGAAGCGGCAAAAGCAGCGTCGGGCGCGCAACACGCTCCTGCGGCGGGCAGACGGCTCGCTGTTCGGCGACAACACGGATTTTGACGGATTTTCGTGGCTGTTGGAACGCAACGGCGGCGTCTGCGCGGGCGAAAAGGCGCTGGTACTCGGCGCAGGCGGCGCGTCGCAGACGGTGCAGGCCGTTCTGCGCGCAGCGGGGGCGGAGGTCGTCGTCATTTCGCGGCGCGGAGAGGACAATTATGACACGCTGGAGCGCCACGCCGACGCCACGGTGCTCGTCAACACGACGCCCGTCGGGATGTACCCGAACAACGGGGCGTCGCCGCTCTCGCTTGCACGTCTGCCGAAGTGCCGGCTCGTGCTCGACCTGATCTATAACCCGGCGCGCACGGCGCTGGTGCTGGAGGCGGAGCGGCGCGGGCTGCGGTGCGAGGGCGGGCTTGCCATGCTCGTGGCGCAGGCAAAGGCAGCCGCCGAGCGCTTCACGGGGCTGGATATCCCCGATGAACGCTGCGAAGCGCTGCTGCGGACGCTGCAAAACGAGACGGAAAACATCATTCTTGTCGGCATGCCCGGAAGCGGCAAAAGCAGCGTCGGGCGCGCGGTCGCCGAACGGCTGAACCGCCCGTTTCTGGACAGCGACGACGTGCTTGCGCAGCGCCTCGGCTGCGACATTCCGACCTTTTTCGCCCGCGAGGGGGAAGAAGCGTTCCGAGCGGCGGAAACGCAGGTGCTCCGTGAGCTGGGAAAACGCTCCGGCTGCGTGATCGCCACCGGCGGCGGCTGCGTCACGCGGGCGGAAAATTACCCCGCCTTGCACCAAAACGGCAAAATTTTCCGGCTGGAACGTCCGACGGCGCTGCTGCCCACGGCGGGACGCCCCGTCAGTCAGGCAACGCCGCTTCCCGTGCTCTATGCCGCGCGCAAGCCGCTCTACGCCCGCTTCGCCGACAAACAGATCAATAACGGCGGCGCGCTTTCGGCGGCGGTCGACGCGATTCTGGAGGAAGTATTATGAAAATTCTGGTTTTGAACGGGCCGAATCTGAATCTGCTGGGGCTGCGCGAGCCGTCTCTTTACGGGACGCAAAGCTACGCTGCCCTGACAAAATTCGTCGAAGACGCGGCGCGGGAGCTGGACTGCGCGGTCGACATCCGCCAGAGCAACCACGAGGGTGTGCTCGTCGACTGGATTCAGGAGGCATACGGGAAGTTTGACGGTATCGTCATCAACCCCGCCGCCTATACGCACACCTCCGTTGCAATCCTCGATGCCTTGAAAGCCGTCGCCCTCCCCGCCGTCGAGGTTCACCTGACCGACGTCGACGCCCGTGAGGACTTCCGCAAGCGTTCCTATGCGGGCATGGCGTGCCAAACGACATTCAAGGGTCTGGGCTTCGCCGGCTACCGCGAAGCCCTCCGCTATCTGACGGAACAGTTCGCTTCTATGCCAAATCAAAATGCGTCCCTCTGATGAGTGAATTTTGCTTTTGTAGTGCACCCAATACCTCCCTCTGACGAGGGAAGTGTCAAAAATCTTTGATTTTTGACGGAGGGAGAGAAAAATGTGTCGCAGAGAAATAGCAAACGATTATATCATCCATCCCACAGTCACGGCTACGCCGTGCTTCCACTCATGCTCCTATGCGGAGCAAAAAAGTGATTGACAGCCTGATATATCGGCTTTCAAACATACAATTCTTGTTACCAAAGTGAGGAAAATCAATTATGATGGACATTACCGGGCTTATGAACCAGATGATCATGCTGTTCGTGATCATCATCATCGGCTATGTGGCGGCGAAGGCGAAGGTCATGACGCCGACGACGAACAAGCAGCTTTCCACGCTGATCACCATGCTGATCAACCCCTTGCAGCTTCTTTCCACCTCGTTTTCGGGCGTTCGCCCGCTCTCGACGGGGGACGCGCTGCTGCTGACGGGCATCGCGCTGGCGTTTTACGCTGTTTCGATCGCCGTGGCGCTGGTGCTCAGCCGCTCGCTTGACCGCGATGAACGCCGCCGTAAGGTCTATGAATTCCTGTTCATTTTCTCCAACGTGACCTTCATCGGCTTCCCCGTTGTCGAGGCGCTGCTCGGCGAGGGCTACAAATTCTACATCACCGTCTTCACGATGGCGTTCCAGCTCGTTTGCTGGACCTACGGCGTCAGCCTGATGTCGGGAGAAAAGATGCGCTTCAACCTGAAGCTCTTCACGCGCCCGATGATCGTCGCAGCGATCATTACCTATGCCGTCTATTTCTCCGGTCTGAAAGTGCCCGAAATGCTCTACAAGATCACGAACACCGTCGGCTCGATGACCACGCCGCTTGCCATGCTCATCATCGGCTGCTCGCTGGCGCAGCTTCCGCTCAAGCGGGTGTTCCTGAATGGAAAAATGTACCTCCTTGCGGCGGTCAAGCTGATCGTTATGCCGATCGCGGGCTACCTCATCCTGCACCCGCTGCTCAAAGACCCCGCCATGCTGGCGGTTTCGGTCGTTGTGCTTGCCATGCCTGCGGCGACTACTGCGACGATTTTGAGCTATCAGTACGGCGCGGACGACAAGCTGGCGTCCTCGGGCGTGTTTATCACGACGCTTTTATCAATGGTGACGATCCCCGTCATCATGTCGCTCCTGTTCTGACCGCCGTCCGAAAACGGCTGTGTCGGCGTTCGGCGACCGCGAACATTTTGTGCAAAAATGACGCTTTACGATTCCGCTCGGACGGAAAATCGGTCGCCTGTGCGGATGTTTTCCAAAAAAGATAACGCTCTCGCCTTGCGGGCGGGAGCGTTTTATTGTATAATGCAAATATCCACAAAACAAACGGTTTTTTACCGCTCTATTTGTATCAATTGCCAAACTTTTGAGTGCCGCGTTCGCTCCGGCATTCCGCAGATTTGAAAAAGGGGTCTACGATATGGCAACATTTTTTCTCAACGGCACGGAGGTCGCGCCCGTTCGCAATCAGAAGCTCCTGCGCTACCTGCGCGACGAGCTGCACATCACCTCGGCGAAGGACGGGTGCAGCGAGGGCGCGTGCGGCGCATGCACCGTTCTGATCGACGGCGAGCCGTGCCGCGCCTGTGTCCCGGACACCAACCGCCTCGACGGTAAGCACGTTCTCACGGTCGAGGGACTGAGCGATTTCGAAAAAACGGCGTATACCTTCGCGTTCGGCGAGGCGGGCGCCGTGCAGTGCGGCTTCTGCATTCCGGGCATGGTGCC
>CAYRMX010000025.1:0-15166 GCA_964425295.1 uncultured Oscillospiraceae bacterium
ACCTTGGCCACCACTGGTGCAACTACTGGATGCACGTCATGCACCTGAACACCAACTCCGGCAAGATGTCCAAGTCCAAGGGCGAATTTTTGACCGTGTCGCTGCTGGAGGAAAAGGGCTATGACCCGCTGGTTTACCGCCTGTTCTGCCTGCAAAGCCACTACCGCCGCAACCTCGTTTTCTCGTGGGAGAACCTCGACAATGCGGCGCTGACATATGAAAAGCTGATCGCCAAGATCGCCGCGCTGCGCGAAGACGGCGGCGAGATCGACAAGGCGGCGTTCGAAGCACTTCGGGAGCGGTTCGTCTCGGCACTCAACGGCGACCTCAACACCTCGCTCGCCGTGACCGCGCTCTATGACGTCCTCAAGGCGAAGACCGACGACGCGACCAAGCTAGCAGCGCTGGACGATTTTGACAAGGTACTGGGGCTGAACCTGCTCGCCGCCGCGAGAAAGGTGCGCGCCGCGCAGCCCGAGGAGGAGCGCGACCCCGAGATCGACGCCCTCGTCGCCGCTCGTACCGCCGCGAAAAAGGAGAAAAACTGGGCGGAAGCCGACCGCATTCGTGACGAACTGAAAGCGCGCGGCATTGAGATCATCGATACGCCGCAGGGCGCGAAATGGAAACGGATTTAAGGAGAAAAACGGCATGAAGCTGATGATTTTGGATGGCAACAGTGTCATCAACCGCGCGTTTTACGGCATTCGACCGCTGACCACCCGCGATGGGCTGTATACCAATGCGATTTTCGGCTTCCTGAATATTTTGCAGCGGGTGACGGGCGAGGAAAAGCCCGACGCACTGTGCGTCGCGTTCGACCTGCACGGACCGACCTTCCGCCATCTGCAATACGAGGGCTATAAGGCGACGCGCCACGGCATGCCGGAGGAGCTGGCAATGCAGATGCCGGTCATGAAAGACGTGCTGCGCGCCATGAACATCCCCATTTACGAATGTCAGGGCTGGGAGGCGGACGACGTGATCGGCACGGTCGCCAAGCTCTGTGGCAAGGCGGGCTGGGATTGCGTGGTGCTCACGGGCGACCGCGACAGCTTGCAGCTTGTGGACGAACATGTGACGGTCAAGCTCGTGCGCACGCAGGGCGGGCAGACCCTCACGAGCAACTATACCCCCGAGCTTTTCCGCGCGGAATACGGCATGGAGCCGGAACGCCTGATCGACCTCAAGGCGCTTATGGGCGACAGCTCGGACAACATCCCCGGCGTTGCGGGCGTCGGGCCGAAGACGGCGAGCGACCTGCTGCACCGTTTCGGCACGCTCGACGGGGTCTATGAGAACCTTTCTCCGCAGAATATGAAGGGAAAACTCTTTGAAAAGCTGCAAAACGGGAAAGAATCGGCGTATCTTTCCTACGATTTGGCGACCATCCGCTGCAATGCGCCGATCGCGTTCTCACCGGAGAAGAATCTTATGCAGCAGCCCAAGCGCCGTGAGCTGTATGACCTGTTCGTTCGGCTGGAATTTCAGAAGCTGATCGACCGCTACGGTCTGCGCGGGGCGGCAAACGAAGCACCGGAGACGCAGGAAGAAGTCTGCGTCGGAGAATGCACGGTGGAATTCGTCGAGAGCGCGGCGCGCATGGACGAGCTGCTGGAAATGTTCGCCCGCTGCCGCGACGTTGCCGTGGCGGTGTCGGACTCGCTTTCCCTGACCGCCGTTGACGCGGCGGAGGAGATGTATTCCTTTTCTCGGACGGCGCTGGGAGAGGCGGACTACCGCCGCTTCCTGCAAACGCTGTTTTCGGGCGGAATCCGCAAGGTCAGCCACAATGTCAAGCCCCTCATGCGCAGGCTCTATGCCGCCGGTCTGCCCGCAGACGGCTTCGTGTTCGACACGGCGCTGGCTGCCTATCTGCTCGACGCGACGCGCGGGAGCTATGAGCTGCCCCACCTCTGCGCCGAACAGCTCCGCTTTACCCTTGCAACCAAAGAGAGCGTGCTGAAACAGGCAGAGGGCGTGACCCTTTCGGACGAGCATGCGGAGCTTGCGGCGCTGGAGAGTGCTGCAACGGCGATCTCTGCCCTGCGGGAAATGCAGGAAAGCAAGCTGGAACGGCAAATGACGCTCTACCGCGACATTGAGCTTCCGCTGTGCACGGTGCTTGCGCAGATGGAGCATGACGGCGTGGGCGTCGACCGCGCGGCGCTCGACCGCTTCGGCAAAATGCTCGGTGAGCGGATCACCGACTGCGAGCGTGTCATTTTCGACGCCGCCGGGGGCGAATTCAACATCAATTCCACCAAGCAGCTCGGCGAAGTCCTCTTTGACAAGCTGGGGCTGCCACCCGTCAAAAAGACGAAAAGCGGCTATTCGACCAACGCCGACGTGCTGGAAAAGCTGCTGGGCAAGCACCCCGTCGTGCAGGCGGTCATGGACTATCGCATGCTGACGAAGCTGAAATCCACCTATGCCGACGGGCTGCAAAAGGAGATTGCACCCGACGGACGCATCCACACGACGTTTCAGAACACCGTCACCGCCACGGGACGCCTGTCTTCGACCGAGCCGAATTTGCAGAACATCCCGGTGCGCACGGAGTTGGGCAGCGAGATCCGCAAAATGTTCGTCCCGCGCGAGGGCCGGGTCTTCGTCGACGCGGACTACAGCCAGATCGAGCTGCGCGTGCTGGCGCACATCGCGGACGACAAGGCAATGCAGGAGGCATTCCGCTCCGGCGAGGACATCCACACCGTCACCGCCTCGCAGGTCTTCCACGTCCCGCTTGCGGAGGTCACGCCGCTCATGCGCCGCCACGCCAAGGCGGTCAACTTCGGCATCGTCTACGGCATTTCGGAATTTTCGCTGGCACAGGACATCGGCGTCAGCCGCCATGAAGCGAAAGAATACATCGACCGCTATCTCGACCGCTACCGCGGCGTGCGCGATTATATGCACGACATCGTGGAAACCGCCCGCACGCAGGGCTATGTCGAGACGATCTTCGGTCGCCGTCGGGACATCCCGGAGATCAAGAGCACGAATTTCAACATCCGCTCCGGCGCCGAGCGCATCGCGCTCAACACCCCTGTGCAGGGCACTGCCGCCGATATCATCAAGCTGGCGATGGTGCGCGTGTTTGACGCGCTGGCGCGGGAGGGACTTCAGGCGCGGCTGATCTTGCAGGTGCATGACGAGCTGATTGTCGAATGCCCCGCTTTTGAAGCGCCCCGCGTCATGGAGATCGTTACGCGCGAGATGGAGCACGCGGTCGAGCTGTCTGTTCCGCTGATCGCGGAGGCAAAAATGGGCGAAAGCTGGTTTGATGCAAAATGATCCGAAAGATGATGGCTTCCGACGTGCCGCAGATCGCGGCGCTGGAAAAACGCTGCTTTTCCGACCCGTGGAGCGAATATTCTGTCGCCTCCGAGCTGGAAAATCCCCTGAGCTTGTGGCTGGTGGACGAGCGCGAGGGCGCGGTCGCCGGCTACATCGGCTCGCAGACCGTGCCGCCGGAGGCGGACGTGATGAATCTGGCGGTCGCGCCGGAGTATCGCCGCTGCGGCATCGGAAAAGGTCTGATGGAGCATCTGCTGGCCGCCCTGCAAAGCGCCGGAACGCAGTCGCTGACATTGGAGGTGCGCGAAACGAACGCCGCCGCCCTTGCACTGTATACCGCACTGGGCTTTTCCGAGGTCGGCAGACGGAAAAGATATTATGTAAACCCAATCGAAGATGCACTGATTATGAGAAAGGAGCTGCACGATGCTGATTTTGGCGATTGAATCCTCCTGTGACGAGACGGCGGTCGCCCTTGTGCGCGACGGGCGGGAGGTTCTGACCGATCGCATTGCCTCGCAGGTTGCGCTGCATCGCATTTACGGCGGTGTCGTGCCGGAGATCGCCTCGCGCAAGCACATCGAGGCGATCTATGCGCTCGCGGACGAAGCTCTCGCGGCGGCGAACGTCACCCGTGCGGACATCGACGCCGTTGCCGTGACCTATGCGCCGGGATTGATCGGCGCGCTGCTTGTGGGCGTGAATTTTGCCAAGGCAGCGGCGCTGGCTCTGGACGTGCCGCTCATTCCCGTCCACCACATTCGCGGGCACATCGCCGCGAACTACCTTGCTTATCCCGACCTGAAGCCGCCGTTTTTGTGCCTTGTCGTCTCCGGCGGACACACGATGCTTGTTGACGTGCGGGACTATACGAAGATGGAAATCCTCGGCTCGACCCGCGACGATGCGGCAGGGGAGTGCTTCGACAAGGTTGCAAGAATGCTCGACATGCCCTATCCCGGCGGCGCTGCGCTGGATAAAGCGGCGCAAAACGGTGACGAAACGCACTATCCCATGCCGAACCCGAAGCTTTCGGGCAATCCGCTGGATATGTCGTTTTCCGGCTTGAAGACGGCGGCGGTCAACCTCATCCACAACACGCGGCAAAAGGGCGGCGAGATCGCCGTGAATGACCTGTGCGCGGGCTTTTCTGCGGCGGTGTGCGGCATGCTCGTGCCGCGCACGATGGCGGCGCTGGATATGACAGGACATCGAACGCTCGCTGTTGCGGGCGGTGTCGCGGCGAACAGCCACATCCGCGCGGCATTGCAGCGCGAATGTGAAAAGCGCGGTGTCCGGCTGTGCATGCCGCCACTTTCGCTTTGCGGCGACAACGGCGCGATGATCGGCGCGCAGGGATATTACGAATTCCTCGCGGGAAATCTCGCCGACCAGACGCTCAACGCCTACGCCACCAAGTCGATGGAGGGCGAAACCTTATAGAAACGCAGGAAATGCAGGGTACGGTGTCGTATCCTGCATTTTTCTGTCATGTTAAAATGTGGTGAAAATGACGATCTGAAAACATTATGTCAACCGAAAACGGACTTTCATTCGGCAAAGAACTTCATTCCCGCGCCTGTGCGAAAAACGGTCGAATTTTGGAAAACGATTGAAACACAAGGGGTTTGGCTTGTGCATAAACCTGTGTAAGCTGTTTATAACCTTTGCCGAAATCCGAAAAAATTATGATTATTGTAAACCGATTGTAACCAAATCGCCCGAGCAGGAACACTTGCAAAAACCTCCCGCAGCAAAACGCTGCGGGAGGGCTTGTTGCTTATAAGTCGCAGTTGTTGACGGTGCGCGGGAAGGAAAGCACGTCGCGGATGTTGCTGATGCCCGTCAGGTACATCACGCAGCGCTCAAAGCCCAGCCCGAAGCCTGCGTGGCGCGCGGTTCCGTATTTGCGAAGATCGAGATAGAAGCTGTAATCTTCGGGATTCAGCCCCAGCTCGTTCATGCGGGCAAGCAGCGTGTCGTAATCGTCTTCGCGCTGGCTGCCGCCGATGATCTCGCCGATGCCCGGCACGAGGCAGTCCATTGCCGCGACGGTCTTGCCGTCGGGGTTGAGCTTCATATAGAACGCCTTGATCTCCTTCGGATAATCCGTCACGAAGACCGGACGCTTGAAAATAACCTCGGTCAGATAGCGCTCGTGCTCGGTTTGCAGGTCGCTGCCCCAGTGGACAGGGTATTCGAATTGGTCATTGTGCGGCGCGAGCAGCTCGATCGCCTCGGTGTAGGTCACATGACCGAAGTCGGACGTGAGAACGTGGTTCAGGCGATCCAGCAGCTCCTTGTCGACAAACTGGTTGAAGAACTGCATTTCCTCCGGCGCATTTTCCAGCACATAGGCAATGATATACTTGATCATGTCCTCGGCAAGGCGCATGTCGTCTGCGAGGTCGGCAAAGGCGATCTCCGGCTCGATCATCCAGAACTCCGCCGCGTGGCGGGTGGTGTTGGAATTCTCTGCGCGGAACGTCGGCCCAAACGTATAGATGTTGCGGAACGCCATTGCATAGGTTTCGCCGTTGAGCTGACCTGAAACGGTAAGGTTCGTCGGCTTGCCGAAGAAGTCCTTGCTGAAATCGACCTTACCGTCCTCTGTGCGGGGCGGGTCATTCAGGTCGAGCGTGGTGACCTGGAACATTTCGCCCGCGCCCTCGCAGTCCGAGCCGGTGATGAGCGGGGTGTGGACATAGACGAAGCCGCGCTCCTGGAAGAAGCGGTGGATGGCATAGGCGGCGAGGCTGCGGACACGGAACACGGCTTGGAACGTGTTCGTGCGCGGACGCAGGTGGGTCATCGTGCGCAGGAATTCCAGCGTGTGGCGCTTCTTTTGCAAGGGATAGTCGGGCGTGGACGCGCCCTCGACCGTGACCTCGTCGGCTTGCAGCTCGAACGGCTGCTTGGCGTCCGGCGTTGCGACGAGCGTGCCCTTGACGATCAGCGCCGCGCCGACGTTCAGCTTGGAGATCTCGGCGAAGTTTTCCATCGTGTCGTGGTAGACGACCTGAAGCGGGCTGAAGAACGTGCCGTCGGACAGCACGATGAAGCCGAATGCCTTCGAAGCGCGCACGGAGCGCACCCAGCCGCCGACCTCGACGGTCTTGCCGACATAGGCGTCGGTGTTTTTGAACAGTTCTCGAACGGTGATGAGTTCCATAACTTTTTCCTCTCTTTTACAGCAGCATTACGCCGGCGTCATGGCAGGCGGCGATGGTTTCTTTGTCCCAGATGCTCGATTGGACTTCGCCGATGTGGCAGCAGCCGAGCAGCAGCATGCACAGGCGGCTCTGCCCGATGCCACCGCCGACGGTCAGCGGCAGCTCGCCGGCAAGGAGCGCCCGGTGGAACGGGAGCTTGCGGCGGTCGTCACAGCCTGCTTCGGTCAACTGGCGGTCGAGGGATTCGGGGCTGACGCGGATGCCCATTGACGAAACCTCAAACGAGCGGTTGAGCACCGGATTCCAGTAAAGAATGTCGCCGTTGAGCGACCAGTCGTCGTAGTCCGGGGCGCGGCCATCGTGCGGCTTGCCGGAGCGCAGACGCTTGCCGATCTGCATGAGGAAGACGACGGCGTCCCTGTGCTCACGGTGAAATGCCGTTTCGCGTTCCGAGGAGGAGAGCGCGGGGTATGCGTCCTCCAGTGCCTGCGTCGTGACGAAAATCACCTCGCGGGGGACGCGGGCGGTGATCTGCGGGAATTCGATCTTGAGCGTTTCGCTCGTGACATAGATGGCGTTGACGATGCGCTGCACGGTGTCCCTGAGGTATTCCTCCGTGCGCATGTCCTCGGTGATGACCTTTTCCCAGTCCCACTGGTCGACGTAGACCGAGTGCAGATTGTCCACCGCCTCATCGCGGCGGATGGCGTTCATGTCCGTGACCAGACCTCTGCCGGGGGGGATGGCGTAGCGGGAGAGAGCATAGCGCTTCCATTTTGCCAGAGAGTGAACGACCTGCGCTTCCTCGCCGACATCGGGGATGTCAAAGGAAACGGGGCGTTCGTAGCCGTTCAGATTGTCATTCAGACCGGAAGCCTCCTCGACAAACAGCGGCGCCGAAACACGCATCAGATTCAGCGCCCGGCAGAGATTCTTTTGAAAATTGTGCTTGATGTACTCAATTGCACACTGCGTTTCATAAACGCTCAGAGGGTTTCGATAGCCGTTCGGAATCAAACATTTTTTCATCTGACATCCTCCTTCTTTCAAAAATAAAACGGTTCTGTATATTATACTCGATTGTACGCACTATTACAAGAAAAAATTACAATCGCTGCCCGTTTTTTGCAAAAAAGGAAGCCGCGAATGCGGCTTCCTTAAAAGAAATCTTACAGCAGGTTCTGCTCCGTCTCCGGATCGAACAGGTGCATGAGCGACGAATCGAAGGTGAAGTGCGCTTCGTTTCCGGCGCGGACGGCGTCGAGCGACAAACCGGCGGTCGGGATGACGGCGATGACGTCCTGCCCGTTGACGGTCATGTGCAGGTGCATCTCGCTGCCCATCATTTCGGAAACGTCGATCGTAGCGGGGAAACCGTCGTTCGTCAGGGTCAGGTGAACCGGACGGATGCCGAGGACGACCTTGCCCTCAGGCTGCTGGTTCGCCTTGAGACCTTGCTGCTGCGCAGCGGTCAGGTTGATACGCTTGCCGAGCAGCTCGACGAAATATTCGCCGTTCTCACAGCGCAGCTCCGCGTCGCGGAAGAAGTTCATCTGCGGCGTGCCGATGAAGCCCGCGACGAAGAGGTTCGTCGGATGGTTGAAGACCTCCTGCGGCGTGCCGATCTGCTGGATGAAGCCGTCACGCATGATGACGATACGGTCGCCGAGGGTCATGGCTTCGGTCTGATCGTGGGTGACGTAAATGAACGTGGTATTGATCTTCGAACGCAGCTTGATGATCTCCGCACGCATCTGATTTCTCAGCTTTGCGTCGAGGTTGGACAGCGGCTCGTCCATCAGCAGAGCCTGCGGGTTACGCACGATGGCGCGACCGATGGCAACACGCTGACGCTGACCGCCGGAAAGAGCCTTCGGCTTGCGGTCGAGGTACTCGGTAATGTCGAGGATCTCGGCGGCTTCCATGACCTTTTTCTTGATCTCGTCCTTCGGAAGCTTCTTGAGCTTCAGGGAGAACGCCATGTTTTCATAGACAGTCATGTGCGGATAAAGCGCATAGTTCTGGAAGACCATCGCGATGTCGCGGTCCTTCGGGGCAACGTCGTTGACCAGGCGGTCGCCGATGTACAGCTCGCCGTCGGTGATCTCTTCCAGGCCCGCAATCATGCGCAGCGTCGTGGACTTGCCGCAGCCGGACGGGCCGACGAGAACGATGAACTCATTGTCGGCGATGTCGAGGTTGAATTCCTGAACCGCAACGACACCCTCTTCGGTGATTTGCAGGTTGACCTTCTTTTCCTCGGGTTCGCCCTTCTTGCGCTTTTTCTTCTTGGTTTCTGTGTTCGGATAGATTTTCTTAATGCCTTTGAGTGTTACACTTGCCATGCAACCGACTTTGATGCGAAAGCCTCCGCGTCTCGCATCTCACGCCCGCCCGCATCGGAGCGCGGCGCATTGCGACAGGTCTCCACACTGCCGCACCGTAAGTCAAACGGTGGTGATTTTCTCCTTTCTTGGCGGTCTGCGTTTATTTTTGTGGAGTAAACGCGCCTACCTTGATGACAATATCATACCATATTTGCGCCGCCTCTGACAACTGGTGATATTGCACAGGATTCAATATCGAATTTTGTGCATTTTGCGCATGTGACGCCCGCTGCCCTCTTATGAACCGGCGCTCGGACGTGCAATTGTAGGGGAAAAGGCCCATTGCGCAGCCGTTGGCGGCTTTGCCGCCTTACGGATGCGGCATACCCCTTGCTGCGGGTACATCGTTCCGAGTGCAGAAATTTCCGTTATCAATAAAGGCGGCGGGCTGGGGGCAGCCCGCTCTACGGATATAATACGATAGTTCCTGCGGCGCAGTGCAAAATTCAAATCGTCGGCGAAGCCGACACCACAACTATTCACCATTCACTTTTCGCTATTCACTCGCCGCACAGAACGCCGCAGGAGGGTATGGCAATGCACGGCAACGGCTCAATAATTTTCCGCGTGCAGTTCGAAGAATGCCTGTGGATGGGCGCAGACGGGGCAGACTGTCGGTGCTTGCTTGCCGATGACGAGATGACCGCAGTTGCGGCATTCCCACATTGCTTCGCCCGCCTTTTCAAAAACGGTTTGCATTTCGACGTTGTTCAAAAGCGCGCGGAAGCGTTCTTCGTGCGACTTTTCAATCTGCGCAACGCCGCGGAACTGTGCCGCCAGCTCGGCAAAGCCCTCCTCCTCGGCGTCCCGTGCAAAGCGGGCGTACATGTCTGTCCATTCGTAGTTTTCGCCCGAGGCGGCGGCTGCGAGGTTCGCTTTCGTGTCGCCGATGCCCTCAAGCGCCTTGAGCCAGAGCTTCGCGTGCTCCTTTTCGTTCTCGGCGGTCTTCAAAAACAGTGCTGCGATCTGCTCAAAGCCCTGCTGTTTCGCCACGCTGGCAAAAAATGTGTACTGTGTGCGCGCCTGACTTTCGCCCGCAAACGCCTCGCGTAGATTCAGCTCGGTTTTCGTTCCTGCATATTTCATTGAAAAATCCTCCTTTTACAGATAGTATGCTGTTTCTGATTTGCAAATAAACCCGTTTTTGCGGGAGCGTAAAAATTTTCCACCGGGGGATTGACAAACGCCAAAAGGTGTGGTTAAATACAGAAAACCGTTGAAGATGAGTGAGTACGCACAGCACGGAAATCACAGAGAGCCGCCGACGGTGGGAGTGCGGTATGGATGGCTGTGCGGAATGGACATCGGAGGGCAAGCCGAAATCACAGTAGGCGAGACGGAGTGGCACTTCGTTAAAAACCGCGCGCGTATGTTGGTACGCATGAGTGGGCGCAATGCGCCAAGCCGGGTGGCACCGCAGGAAATTCTTCCTGTCCCAGCAAAACACTGGGACAGGATTTTTTTATCCTTTCCCGACCAAACACCGAAAGGAGAAATACAGCATGGAAATCCCGTACAAAATCTATCTGGAAGAATCGGAGATGCCGCAGGCGTGGTACAACGTCCGCGCCGACATGAAAAACAAGCCCGCGCCGCTGCTCAATCCCGCGACGATGCAGCCGATCACGCTCGATGAGCTGTCGCAGGTCTTCTGTCGGGAGCTTGCGCAGCAGGAGCTGGACGACACGACGCCGTACATCCCCATCCCGCAGGAGATCCGCGATTTTTACAAGATGTACCGCCCGTCGCCGCTGGTGCGGGCATACTGTCTGGAAAAAAAGCTCGGCACACCGGCGCATATCTATTATAAGTTCGAGGGCAACAACACCTCGGGCAGTCACAAGCTCAATTCCGCCATTGCGCAGGCGTACTACGCCAAGCAGCAGGGTTTGAAGGGCGTGACGACGGAGACGGGCGCGGGGCAGTGGGGAACGGCGCTTTCAATGGCGTGCTCCTATTTTGACCTCGACTGTCGGGTCTATATGGTCAAGGTTTCCTATGAGCAGAAGCCGTTCCGCCGCGAGGTCATGCGCACCTATGGCGCTTCGGTCACGCCCTCGCCGTCCGACACCACCGCCGTCGGCAGAAAAATTCTGGCGGAGTTCCCCGGAACGGGCGGCTCTCTCGGCTGCGCGATCTCCGAGGCGGTCGAGGCAGCGGGCGCGCACGAGGGTTACCGCTATGTGCTCGGAAGCGTGTTGTCGCAGGTGCTTCTGCACCAGTCGGTGATCGGCTTGGAGACCAAGACGGCGCTGGATAAATACGGCATCGTGCCGGACATTATCATCGGCTGTGCGGGCGGCGGCTCGAATCTGGGCGGACTGATCTCGCCGTTCGTTGGGCAGAAGCTGCGCGGCGAGGCGAATATGCGCATCATCGCAGTGGAACCGGCGTCCTGCCCGAGCCTGACGCGTGGAAAATACGCCTATGATTTCTGCGACACCGGTAACGTCTGTCCGCTGCAAAAGATGTACACGCTCGGCGCGTCGTTCATGCCCTCGGCAAACCACGCGGGCGGACTGCGCTATCACGGCATGAGCGGCGTCGTCTCGCAGCTCTATGCCGACGGCTATCTGGAAGCGACCGGCGTGACACAGAACCGCGTCTTCGAAGCGGCGGAGACCTTTGCCCGCGTTGAGGGCATTCTGCCCGCTCCGGAGAGCAGCCACGCCATCTGCGTCGCCATCGACGAAGCGCTGCGCTGCAAGGAAATGGGCGAGGAAAAGAATATCGTCTTCGGTCTGACCGGTACGGGCTATTTCGACCTCTATGCCTACCGAAAATTCAATGACGGCGACATGAGCGATACCGTTCCCACCGATGAGGAGATCGCCAAAAGCCTTGCCAAGCTTCCGAATATCGAATAAAACCCGCTTGGTTTTTATGCGCCGCACCGTAGGAGGGGATTCCCTAGCAAAGCACAGGGGGCGATACCCATATTGACCCGCTGTATATACCATCGTATTTCGTTCGTAGGGCGGGATGTCTCATTGCGCCAAGTGGTGAAGAATCAAAAAATGGCAGGTCTTGACGACCTGCCATTTCATTTAGAGTTCTGCGATGACTTCGACTTCGACCAGTGCGTTTTTGGGCAGCGCGGCGACGGCGACGCAACTTCTGGCGGGCTTGCCGGAAAAGTAGCGCTCATAGACGGCGTTGAACGCCGCAAAATCGCCCATGTCCGTCAAAAAGCAGAGCGTTTTCACCGCCTTTTCGCACGAAGTACCCGCTGCGGCGAGCACCGCAGAAAGGTTCTTTATTACCTGCTCGGTCTGTCCGGTGATGTCGGACGCCGCAATGCTGCCCGTCACAGGGTCGACCGGGATCTGCCCGGAGGTGTAGACCAGATTGCCGACCTTCATCGCCTGAGAATACGGCCCGATCGCCGCCGGAGCCGATGCCGTATAGACTTGTTCCATGACTGATTCCTCCCGTTTGCTCCGCGCGGCGCATTGCGGCGCGGGACTTCTGTGTTCAGTATACGGCATGACGGGGCGTTTGTCAAACTCAGCCCGCGTTTTCAATGTGTGTGCGGATATACTCCGGCACTTCGCGCTGCGGAATGTCAAGCACCAGCGCGAATTCGTCGTTGAGCAGCTTTTCCGCGTCACGCAGAAGCTGCTCGTCGCTCGTGCGCAGGTGCTTGCCGACGGCAACAAGCGATTGCCGCCGCAGATACAGCGCGCGGATCAGGCGCACGACGTCGAGGCGGTCGCCCGCCGTCAGAATTTTGGCATATTCCTGACGGCGCTCGTTGGCGTCGTCGATCCACGCAAGCTCCTCCTGCGTGACGCTGCGCAGCAGCTCGTCGATCTCTTGCGCGGAAAGCACGCGGCGCATGCGTTCGAGCAGGCGCTCATTGTTCAGCGGGACATAGATCGTCGCACTGTCGCGATGGATCGGCTTGAGCACATAATACTTCGCCCGCGTGCTGCCGCACTTCATTTCCATAATCTCGGTGATTTTGCAAACGCCCTCTGTTCCGTAAAGCACCGTTTCGCCGATCTCAAACATGATTTCCCCCTTTTCCGCAAAAAACAACTGTTCCTATGTTATATAGTATACCACGTTTTTGCAAAAAATGTCATGGGCAAAATCCACAAAATTCCTTTTTTATCGTGTTGTTCTGAACTTTTCTCTACGGGAAAATCACAATCTTGCATTTTTACGAGAAGTGCGCTATCATAGAAAAGAAGGGACGGTGGACGATTTGACGGTTTTGTACGAAGATGACGCGCTTCTGGTGTGCGTCAAGCCGCGCGGCGTGCTTTCGGCAAAGGACGCCTCCGGAAAGCCGAGCGTGACCGACGAACTGCCGCCGCTTTATCCCGTCCATCGGCTCGACCGCGAGGTGACGGGGCTGATGGTCTTTGCAAAAACGGCGGAAGCTGCTGCATTTCTCTCCGCTGCGATGGGGAGCGGCTTCTGCAAGGAGTATCTGGCGATCGCCGAGCATGCGCCTGCGTCGGAGGCGGGGGAGATGGTCGACCTGCTCTTCCATGACCGGCACAAAAACAAAACCTACGTCGTCAAGCGCCCACGCGGCGGTGTGAAAGAAGCGCGCCTTGCCTACCGCGTGCTGCAAACTGCGCCGGACGGTCGGGCGCTGCTGCACATCTGCCTGTTCACCGGGCGAACGCACCAGATTCGCGTTCAGCTCGCTTCACGCGGCTGCCCGCTCTGCGGCGACCGTAAATACGGCGCAAAATCGGGCGGCGAGATCGCGCTGTTTGCGTGGCGGCTGCGCTTTCCGCACCCCGACGGCGGCGAACGCTGCTTCACCCTGCCGCCCTCGCTGCTCTCGACGGAGTTTTCTCTTGTAAAACTGCCGGAAATGTAGTAAAATAGAACGACATCAACTTTGGAGGGATCCGAATGGCTCGCAAACGCTTAGACACCTACCTCGTTCCCGGGAAACACATCCACCTCATCGGTATCGGCGGCGTCTCCATGCGTCCGCTGGGACTGGTTCTGCGCGGAATGGGCATGGTCGTCACCGGCTCGGACATGAACGCCTCCGTCTCGACCGACGAACTGATCGCCAAGGGCATCGAGGTTCACATCGGGCACAGTGCCGAAAATATCCGCGGCGCAGACTGCATCATCCGCACCGCCGCCGCTCACAACGACAACCCCGAAATCGCCGCCGCTCGCGCAATGGGTATCCCCGTTTTTGAGCGCGCCGAGGCATGGGGGCTGATCATGCGGGAGTATAAACATGCGATCTGCATCTCCGGCACGCACGGAAAAACCACGACCACGTCCATGATTACCCACATTTTCATGCAGGCGCAGCGCGACCCGACGGTTATGCTCGGCGGTTATCTTCCGCTGCTGCACGCGGGGCATCGCGTCGGCTCGGGTGATACCATCATCATGGAAAGCTGCGAATACTGCGATTCGTTCCTGAATTTTTACCCCACAGTCGCCATCATCAACAACATCGAAGCCGACCATCTGGACTATTTCAAAGATTTGGCTGCCGTCGAGCGCTCATTCCGCAAGTTTGCGGGGCTTGTGCCGCGCACCGGCTATGTCATCGCCAACGGCGACGATCCGAATACCGTCGAGACCCTCGCGGACATGCACTATCTGTCCTTCGGCATCGACCAAAAAAACGACGTCCATCCGGAAAATCTCTCCGAAGATTGCCGCTCTTTTGACGTCATCTGCCTCGGCAAGCGCTATTGCCATGTGGATTTGAGCGTGTTTGGCAAACACAATGTCTATAATGCGCTGGCGTCTGCCGCCGCAGCATACGTCATGAACGTTGAGGGGAGCGCTGTTTCCGAGGGGCTTGCTTCGTTCGCGGGCGCAGGGCGGCGCATGGAACTGAAAGGACATTTTAACGGTGCTGCGGTCTATGACGACTATGCCCACCACCCCGGTGAGCTGCACGCCCTGATCGACGCCGTCAAGACAATGGACTATCGGCGCGTCATCGTCGCGTTCCAGCCGCATACCTATACGCGCACTAAGGCGCTGTTTGCGGACTTCGTTGAGGAGTTGAAACGGGTGGACGTTCCGGTGCTTGCCGAGATCTACGCCGCCCGCGAGAGCAACAAGGTCGGCATTTCCTCCCGCGATCTGGCAAAGGCAATCCCCGGCGCGACGTATTTTGAGACGCTGCCGGAGATCAGTGCCTATCTGAAAAGCATCGCCGGTGAGGGCGACATCATCCTCACCGTCGGCGCCGGCGATATCTATAAAGCCGGCGAAATGCTCCTGAAATAAAAACCGTAGTTAGTGGGAAAGCCCGCCGTGCTGCCGGAAGCAGCGCAGGCGGGCTTTGGCTTGTCAAAGATT
>CAYRMX010000026.1:0-14808 GCA_964425295.1 uncultured Oscillospiraceae bacterium
TCACAGGTTTATCCGAACGACTGGGGCAAGATCAACTATATGGCGGTCATTGCCAACAACGAGGTGCGCATGGCGAATCTCTGCCTTGCTGCCTGCCACAAGGTCAACGGCGTGTCCAAGCTGCACACCGACATCCTGCGCAACGGCATCTTCCGCGACTATTGCCAGATCACGCCCGACCGCTTCCTCAACGTCACCAACGGCATCGCGTACCGCCGCTGGCTTTGCCAGTCCAACCCGCTTTTGACGGATTACCTGACCGATATCATCGGTGACGGCTTCAAGCGTGACGCCCGCGAGCTGGAAAAGCTCATGAAATATCAGGACGACGAGACGGTGCTTGCCGACCTCCGCGAGATCAAGCACAAGAACAAGGAGCGCCTTGCGGCGCTGATCGCCAAGCAGAACGGCGTGCGTGTCGATCCGGATTCGATCTTCGACATTCAGATCAAGCGCCTGCATGAGTATAAGCGCCAGCTTCTCAACATCCTGCACGTTCTGCATCTGTACTGCGAGATCAAGAAGAATCCGTCTGCGCCGTTCGTGCCGCGCACGTTCATCTTCGCGGCGAAGGCTTCGGCGGGCTATATCCGCGCCAAGCAGACGATCAGTCTGATCGTCGCGGTGTCCAACTTCATCAATTCCGACCCCGAGGTGCGTGACAAGCTCAAGGTCGTCTTCATCGAGGACTACAAGGTCTCCCTCGCGGAAATCATCATCCCCGCCGCCGACATCTCCGAGCAGATCTCCGTCGCCGGCAAGGAAGCCTCCGGCACGGGCAACATGAAGCTCATGATCAACGGCGCGGTCACGATCGGCACGCTCGACGGCGCAAATGTCGAAATCCACGAGCAGGTCGGTGACGACAACATCTTCCTCTTCGGCATGAAGGCGCACGAGGTCGATGCCCTCTGGCAGCGCGGCTATGACCCGAACGAATTCCTCACGCCCGAGCTGCGCGAGGTGCTCGACATGCTCACGAGCGGTGTTCTCGGTCAGCGCTTCGACGATCTGCTCAACTCGCTGCTTACGAACCGCTTTGGCGTCGCCGACCCGTATATGACCATCGCCGACTTCACGGACTATGCCCGCGCGCAGCGGGTGGTCTCCGAGGCGTACCGCGACACGAAGAAGTTCTCTAACATGTCGCTGATCAACATCGCCAAGGCAGGCATTTTCTCGTCTGACCGCGCGGTCGAGGAATACGCAAAGAATATCTGGAATCTGAAGTAATATGAGAATTCTGTTTGACAGCAGACAGCAGCAGTATAAGACCCCGTTCGGCACAATCCGAACGGGGCAAAGCTGCATTTTGCAGATCGATATTCCGAAGGACTGCGGCGCGACGGGTGTGAGCCTGATGCTTGAGGATTGCGACGAGCGTCCGTGCGCGGAGATTTCCTTTGCGCAGAGCGAAGACCGTGGCGATTATCTCCGCTGGCGCTGCGTGTTTACGCAGGAAAAGGGACTGTATTTTTACTGGTTCTACGTCCACAAGTGCGACGGCGGTTTCCGTCTCTTCCGCGAGGGAAATCAGACGAACATGGAAGCGGGCGGCAAGTGGCAGCTTTCGTTCCTGCCGGAGCACAGCGTTCCGGACTACGCGCGCGGCGCGGTCATGTATCAGATCTTCCCCGACCGCTTCTCCCGCACGGGGGAGTGCGACCTGACAGAAAAGCTGACGCCTTATACGCTCCACGAACGAACCGACGAGACCCCGCGCTACACCGCCGACGCGCAGGGCAATTGGAGCAATGATTTTTACGGCGGAAATCTGGCGGGCATTCGGGAAAAGCTGCCGTATCTGCGGGAGCTGGGCGTTGACATTCTCTACCTGAACCCCGTGTTTATGGCGTTTTCGAACCACCGCTACGACACCGCCGACTACAAGCGCATTGACCCGATGCTCGGCACGGAAGCGGACTTCAAGGCGCTGTGTGACGAAGCGCACCGCCTCGGCATGCACGTCATTCTCGACGGCGTCTTCTCGCACACGGGCAGCAACAGTGTCTATTTTGACGCCGAAAACCGCTTCGGCGGCGGCGCCTCGCATGATCCGAACTCGCCTTACCGCGACTGGTATCGTTTTTCGCACTATCCCGACCAATATGACGCGTGGTGGGGGATCAAGACGCTTCCGAACGTTGAGGAGCTGACGGAAAGTTATGTAAACTACATCATTGAGGACGCAGACTCCGTTGTGGCACATTGGATGGCGCTCGGCGCAGACGGCTACCGCCTCGACGTGGTCGACGAACTGCCCGATGAATTCGTTCGGCGGCTCAAACGGCGCATCCGCGCCATCCGCCCGGATGCACTTCTGATCGGCGAGGTCTGGGAGGACGCGTCGAACAAGCGCGCTTACGGCGTCTCCCGCCGCTATTTTGTCGACGCGGAGCTGGATTCCGTGATGAACTATCCGTGGCGCAAGGCGATCATTGCTTACGCGATGGGCAGGGACGACGGCAGCGCCCTCGGCGAGGCGGTCATGACGATTGCGGAAAATTACCCGCCGCAGGTGCTTTCCTGCCTGATGAACTGCCTCGGAACGCACGACACGCCGCGAATTTTGACGGTTTTGGGTGACGAATTTGACGGCAGCAAGGCGGAAAAGGCGGAACGCTTCCTCTCTGCCGAGCAGCGGGCGGCGGCAATTGCGCGCTTGGAGGTCGCCACGCTGCTGCAATTCACCCTGCCGGGCATGCCGAGCGTATTTTACGGCGATGAGGCGGGCTTGGAGGGCTTTGAAGACCCGTTTTGCCGCCGATTCTATCCGTGGGGCAGGGAAGATACTGCTCTGCGCGACCACTATGCCGCTCTCGCCCGCCTGAAGCGTGAAGTCCCAGCGCTGCGCGGCGGCGACGTCCGCGTGATGGCGGCAGGGGAGGGCAGATTTGCCTTTACCCGCAGTACGGAGAGGCAGACTGCCCGAATTTATGTAAACCAATCGAGCACGCCTTGGCAGCTTCCGGAGACGGGAACGCTGCGCTTCGGCCGTGCGGTGAGCTATGACGGCGCGCATGCGACGCTGCTCGCAAACGGCTTTTGCGTGCTTTTGCGGGAAACCGATACATTATAATATAGGAGGATATCAGATGAAGTTTTCCGAATTTCCGTATCAGCGCCCGGATATCCCGGCGCTCAAGGCGCAGCTTCTCGCCATTGCCGAGCGCATCCGCAGCGCGAAGTCGGCGCAGGAGCAGATCGACGCATTTGAGGAGAGCATCCGTCTCGACGAGATGAATAACACTCTCGGCTCGATTGCCTATGTCCGCAACACGATCAACACGAACGACCCGTTCTATGAAGCCGAGCGCGAATACCTCGACGAGATCGGACCGGAGCTTCAGGAGGTGTCGCAGCAGATCGGCACGGCGCTGATGAACTCGCCGTTCCGCGCGGAGCTGGAGGCGCACTACGGCAAGCTGATGTTCCAAAACCTTGAGATTGAGCACCGCAGCTTCAAGCCGGAGCTGATCCCGCTCATGCAGGAGGCGAACAAGCTCGAATCGCAGTATCAGAAGCTCTACGCCGGTCTGACGGTCGAGTTTGACGGTCAGACGATGCCCCTGCCGATGCTCGGCAAGTACAAGGAAAGCCCCGACCGCGCCGTGCGCCGCGCGGCGTTCGAGGTCGAGGGCAAAGCGTTCGACGCGCATCAAGAAGAACTTGATGAGATCTATGACAAGCTTGTCAAAAACCGCAACGCGCAGGGCAGACTGCTCGGCTATGACAACTACATCCAGCTTGGTTATGACCGTCTGAGCCGCAACTGCTACGGCGGCAAGGAGCTTGCTTCGTTCCGCGAGCAGATCGCCCGCGACCTCGTGCCGATCATCGCCGAGGTCAAGGAGGCGCAGCGCAAGCGCATCGGCGTCGATCACCTGTGCATCTATGACGACAAATTCCGTTTCCCCGACGGCAACGCCAAGCCCGAGGGCACGCCCGACGAGATCCTTGCTGCGGGCAAGGCAATGTATCAGGCGCTCAGCCCGGAGACGAAGGAATTCATCGAATTTATGTTCGACGGCGAGCTGTTCGACGTCCTCTCCCGCGAGGGCAAAGCGCCCGGCGGCTACTGCACGCTCTTCCCGGCGTATAAAGCGCCGTTCATCTTCTCGAACTTTAACGGCACGTCCGGTGACGTTGACGTTCTGACGCACGAAGCGGGGCATGCGTTCGCGTTCTATCGCGCGATGCACAATCCCGACGTCCATCCGATGCTCCGTCAGCCGACGATCGAGGCGTGCGAGTGCCATTCCATGAGCATGGAATTCCTGACGCAGGACTTCCACAAGAGCTTCTTCGGCGCGAACACGGCGAAATATGAGCTGGCGCACTGCGAAGACAGCCTCGATTTCATCCCCTACGGCTGCATGATCGACGAATTCCAACACCGCATGTATGAAAACGAGAACCTGACGCCCGCCGAGCGCAACGAGGTCTGGCGCGAGCTGGAGCACAAGTACCGCCCGTGGCTGGACATGGACAATCTGCCGTTCTACGGCCGCTATTCGCACTGGCAGTGGAAGCTGCATGTCTATCTGCACCCGCTGTACTACATCGATTACTGCATGGCGCAGACCGTGGCGTTCCAGCTCTGGACGCTCTCAATGAAAGACCGCGACGCCGCGTGGAAGAAATATCTGGCGTTCGTCGACGCGGCGGGCACGAAGACATTTGCCGACCTCTGCCACAGCGCCGGACTGCGCGTGCCCTACGAAGATGGGACAGTCAAGGAAATCGGAGCGGGGATTCGTGACTGGCTGCTCGCCAAAGCGTAGGTTCGACACGAAACGAAAACGCTAAGCGAATGTTTATACAATATTCTGCGTATAAACCTATCAAAACTTTCCCCGTTTAAACTAATTTTTCGATGGATATGCGGTCGAGAAATCGACCGCATATCTGCTTTAAGCGACGGAAAACAGGTGTTTCCACCGAGAGCGCCCATTGGGTTTTGTTGAAATTGACTAAAATGTGAAATTTTTTCGAGAAAAATCTGAAAAATTCATGAATTTAAAAAAATTCAACTAAAAATCCACTCATTGTATTGATTTCGGGAATTTTTTGTGCTATAGTATATAAAACTTTCAAAGAACGCGTGTTTCAGTGGTTATTTCGCAGGGAGCTATGCCCACATCGGCTCGCAACCTACAGAAAAACCGCAATCCCTTGGAAGTCTGCCTCGCGGAGGTTCATACCGATTTTCGCCGTGATTTTCACGGAGGGAATAAAATAATTTGGAGGTAAGAAAATGAAGAAACTGATTGCTCTGCTTTTGGTTCTCGTCATGGTGGTTGCCGTGTTTGCAGGTTGCAGCAATGACAACACCGACGAGACTGAGGGCACCGACACTCCCGACACGACTGTTGCCGGCGAGTGGGAAGGCTTTGTCAGCGATCCGTCTGCTATTCAGCTCCTGAACGGCAAGGAATACGGCGTTGACTACACTTCTCTGTACGATGAAGTTGGTAAGGCTACCAGCATCGCCGACGTGCAGGAAGATGACGCTACCGGCCTGGCTTACATCGAGGTCGACGGCGAGCTGCATGAACTTGGTCTGGACTTCCTGTCCATGGCTATGGTTTACAACTGCTCGACCGAAGGCACCGACTTCGCGACTGAAGACGATGTCTATGCCGCTTGGTGGAAGCTCTACATCCAGAGATGGAACTACCTCATGCCGGAGATCCCCCTGTACTCCAACGAGTACTACGATCTCTACAACGCACAGATCAAGGGCGTTGAAGAGTATCCGACCAACCCGTATTGGGCTCCTGCCGCAGCTCTGATCGACTGGACTTCCGAGAAGGAAGGCAAGGACATCATCCTCGGTAACGCCACCGACCTGTCCGGTAAGTTCCGCTATGCTTCTTTCGGTTCTTCCAACCCCGGCGCTTCCGACCTGGACATCCAGGACCTGACCAACGGTCTCGAGACCGTCTCCACCACCAAGGAAGGTGGCTATCAGGTCAACGACACCGTCGTGAAGTCCTTCGAGCAGGTTGACAACGAAGACGGCAGCCGTACCTACACCATCGAGCTGTATGACGACATGGTCTTCTCCGATGGCTCTCCCGTTACTGCGAAGAACTATCTGTACTACGCACTCGTCTTCTCCAGCGGCGTCGGCGCTGAGGCTGCTGACGGCTACGACGCAATGGCCGGCAAGACCTATGTCGGCTACACCACGTTCGCTGCTTACGACGGCACCAACGAGAGCGAAGAGGCTACCAAGGAATTCTCCGGTCTCCGTCTCCTCGGCGACTACACCTTCTCTGTGACGGTCGATCCCGAGTACCTGCCGTACTTCTACGCGATCACCTACGCAGGCTTCACCCCGTACTTCAAGGACGTTTGGATGGGCGACTGCGACATCGCTGACGACGGCAACGGCGTCTACATCACCGGCGACTTCTATGCCAAGGACGGCGACAGCTACACGATGGCTTCCCACGTCAAGGCTTCCGCTTGGAACACCGACAACACCTATCCGTACTCCGGTCCGTACACTGTTGAGTCTTACGACAACAGCGAAAAGACCGCTGTCCTCGCAGTGAACCCCAACTTCAAGGGCAACTACGAAGGCACCAAGCCCGGCATTGAGAAGGTTATCTACAAGAAGGTCGTTACCGAGACCCAGCTTGAAGACTTCAAGTCCGGTGGCATCGACGTCATCACCGGCATCACCGGCGGCACTGCTACCGACGAGGCCATCACCCTTGCTGACGGTTCCGAAGGCAAGTACGTTTACACCCACTACAGCCGCGCCGGCTATGGCAAGCTCGGCTTCCGCGCTGACTACGGCGCAGCTCAGTACACCTCCGCGCGTCAGGCTCTTGCTTACTGCATGGATCGTGCGACCTTCGCGAAGGACTTCACCGGCGGCTACGGCGGCGTTGTTGACGGCCCGTACTATGCTGGTTCCTGGATGTACAAGGCTGCTGTTGAGCAGGGAATGGTTCTCAACGCATACGAGACCTCTGTTGACACCGCAATCGCTGTCCTCGAGGCTGACGGCTGGATCTATAATGCCGAAGGCAAGCAGTACACCGATGGTGTCCGCTACAAGAGAATCGCCGGCGAGTATGCTACCGAGAACGACAAGAACTATCAGTCCATCGACGGCACCTACAAGACCGTTGAGATCGACGGCGACTACTACATGCCGCTGGTTCTGAACTGGTACGGCACGCTGGACAACGACTTCTCCGATCTGCTTGTCACCGGTTTCGAACAGGCTGCCAACGTCATCGCTGCCGGCTTCGCTGTTCAGAAGACCTTCGGCGACTTCGGCCCGATGCTCGACGAGCTGTATCAGGCTCAGGTCTACGGCTTCTATTCCGGCAGCCCGATGTATGCATGCTTCAACTTCGCGACGGGCTTCACCTCCGCTGCGTATGACTATTCTTACAACATGACCATCGATCCCGCCATGTATGACGACTACAGCGCGTACTACATCAAGGACGCTGCCGATATCCTCTGGCTCAACTGAGTTATCGGCTCTCAAACCTAATCAGGCTTGAACATTGTTCGCTTTCACAGGGTGGAGCTTCGGCTCCATCCTGTGATTGCGGATTATTCAGACCCCCTTTACCGAACGTGGGAAGTTTGCCCTATTCAGGGGCTTTTCTCCGACGAAATGTCGCTGAATGGGGCAAATGTCTGTCAAAACGGACAAAATCCGAACCTTATTTTGACTTTTCCGTCGATCACCCCGACTCCGGCAGGTCGGGTTGATTTTGCCCCGTCGTTATCTGCCAAATCTACTGTTGCTCTGTGACAGATAGGAGTTTACCATGTGGAAATATATACTCAAGAGAATCGGCTATATGCTCCTGGTTCTGGTCATACTGTCGTTTCTGATGTACTTTATATACAACCTCACTCCCGCAAACCGCGCATACTCTGACGCCCGCACGGACGTCACTGCAAGAAAAACAATGCTCTCGACGATGACCGCCGAAGAGCAGGCGGAATATTTTGACAAGGTCTATCTGGATTATCAGCGCCGCTACGGCACGGATACCAATAACATCCTTGTGCGCTATCTCCGCTGGGTCGGCGTCATGCCGAACTACTATGGCGAATACAACGGTCTGCTTCAGGGCAACCTCGGCTATTCGCAGGAGTACAAGAAGCCGGTCATTGACGTCATCAAAGAACCGATGAAGAACACCATCTTCATCAACATCTTTGCCACCATCCTTGCCCTCGGCATTACCATCCCGCTCGGCATTTTCTGCGCCGTGCGCAAGAACAGCCGCTTTGACCAGGGTACGCAGGTCTTCACCGTGATCGGTTACAGCCTGCCGACCTTTATCATTTCCATTCTGTTCATCTGGATCTTCTGCTCGTTGCTCGGCATCTTCCCAGTCAGCGGTATGAACACCCCCGGCGCAACCTTTGACAGCACTTGGGACTGGTTCCTCGACAGAATGTATTACCTCGCGCTCCCGCTCATTACCATGACGTTCTGTTCCCTCGGCGGCATGACTCGTTATGTCCGCAATTCGATGATCGAAGCCCTCAGCCTCGACTGCATCCGTACCGCCCGTGCAAAGGGCGTCAAAGAAAAGACCGTCATCTATTCCCACGCGTTCCGCAACGCGCTCATTCCCATCATCACGCTGGTCATCGGCTGGTTCATCAGCATTTTCACCGGCTCTCTCATTATTGAGGACATGTTCGGTCTGAACGGCATGGGCAAGCTCATGATTCAGGCACTGCGCACGTCCGACTTCGACATTGCAGTTTTGATGCAGGTCTTCTATGTCCTGCTCTCTCTCGTCGGCAACCTGATCACGGACATTGTCTACGGTCTGGTCGACCCGAGAATCCGCGTCAGCGAATAAGGAGGTGCGACTGTGAGTAAAAAGAATAAACAGAGCACGGCCGTTCGCTGGTTCAAACGTCTCATCTTCGGCGGCAGCAAGCAGCTTGCAAGCGAGACTCTCAACCGGAACGGTGACGCCGAGGAGATCGTCAGCCCGATGAAGCAGATCGTGCGCAACTTCTTTGACCACAAGTTGGCAGTTGTCGCATTGATCGTTTTCGTCGCAATGTTCATCATGGCGTTCGTCGGCCCGCTCTTCATGCCGAAGTATTACGATTCCTATACCGAAAGCACGCAGCGCAACGTCCCGCCGACCATGAGCATGATGTCCGTCCCGAGCGAGATGAAGGACGACATCAAAATGATCGACAGCTTCGGCAGCTTCACCGTGGGCCTGTCCAACGCCGGCAAGGTCTATGTCTGGGGCTCGACGTCCCTCGGCACAACGGGCAAGGACATGGCGGACATCCCCGAAGAAGTCCTCAACAACAAGATCGCTTACGTTGCCGCCGGCATTGACCATGCCATCGCCATCAGCGAAGAGGGCAAGGTTTATGCGTGGGGCGCAAACAAGCTCGGTCAGTACGGCTATTTTGACCCCGAGCAATATCCGAACATTCTCTGCATGCCGGACGTGATCCTCAATGGCACGATCGACGTGGGGAACATCCGCAAGGTCACCTGCGGTTACCAGTGCTCTGCGATTCTCATGAATGACGGCACGCTCTATATCTGGGGCAACCGCAACACCTACGCAAACATTGATCAGTTTGCCGTCAAGGATGACCTGATCGATATTGACTTCACTCTGAACTACATCGTCGGCATCGGCAAGCTCGGCACGTCCGTCTTCACCGGTACGCGCGGTCTGTATGACATGTACCGTGCGAACATGGGCGACGCGACCGTTCCTGCCAAGGAATTCCTCGGCAACCGCCGCATCGTCTCCGTCGACGCCACCAGCTCCAATCTCTGCCTCATGCTCGATGACGGCTCGATTTGCTTCACCGGCGACTTCGACATCGAAAGCACGAGAATGCCGGAGCTGATGCAAGGGGAGTACTTTGTCGACATCGAAGCCGGCACGCACCACTATTCCGGTCTGACCAATCTCGGCAACGTCTACTGCTGCGGCAGCAATGTCCTCAATCAGTGCGACGTCCCGTCGAGTGCGAAGAATGTCGACCGCCTCTATGTCGGCGCGTTCCAGAACTATGCCGTCGATGATCAGGGCGAGTTGACCGCCAAATGGGGTCTCAAGGGCTACCTCTTCGGCACGGATAAGTACGGCGCGGACATCTTCCAGCGTATCATTCAGGGCGGTAAGATGACCATGACCATCGGCGCGGTCGCCGTTATCATCTCAACTATCATCGGCGTCATCATCGGATGCATCTCCGGCTACTTCGGCGGCAAGGTCGATATGCTCCTCATGCGTATCACAGAAATTTTCGCAGCCATCCCGTTCCTGCCCTTTGCGATGATTCTGTCCTCGCTTATGGCGCAGAGCAGCATGTCCGAGAACATGAAGATCTTCATTCTCATGGTCATCCTCGGTGTCCTGAGCTGGTCGGGTCTGGCGCGTCTCGTGCGCGGTCAGGTGCTTGCTACCCGTGAAAATGAGTACGTCACCGCCGCAAAGGCAATGGGTCTGAAGGAGAGCCGCATCGCGTTCCGCCACATTCTGCCGAACGTCTTCTCGATCATTCTCGTTTCCCTGACGCTCGACTTTGCAACCTGCATGCTGACGGAAGCCTCGCTGTCCTACCTCGGCTTCGGCGTTAACTATCCGAGACCGACTTGGGGCAACATGCTCACCGGCGCGAACAACTCCACCATCATCACGAACTACTGGTGGCAGTGGGTGTTCACCTCGCTGTTCCTCGGCATTGCCTGTATCTGCATCAACATCATCGGCGACGCCCTGCGCGACGCTATGGACCCGAAGTCCGACCGCGATAAGTAAAGGAGGGAGAAGTTATGGCATTACTTGAATTGAAAGATCTGCATACCTTCTTCCGCACCAAGAAGGGAACCGTTAAGGCGGTCAACGGCGTCAGTTACGCCGTGGAAGCCGGTAAGACGCTCGGCGTTGTCGGCGAGTCCGGCTCGGGCAAGAGCGTTTCCGCTATGAGCATTCTTCAGCTCCTTGACGGCAACGGCTATATCGATAGCGGTGAGATCCTCTTTAACGACCTTGACCTTACCAAGGCGAGCAAGGAAGAGATGTATCATATCCGCGGCAACGATATTTCCGTCATTTTCCAGGAGCCGATGACGAGCCTTAACCCGGTCTTCACCGTTGAGCGTCAGCTCAGCGAGCCGTTCATTATCCACCAGCACATGACCAAGGCGGAAGCGAAGGAAAAGGTTATTGAAATGCTTGCCGACGTCAAGATCCCGAATCCCGCCATCGTCGCCAAGCAGTATCCGCACCAGCTCTCCGGCGGTATGCGCCAGCGTGTTATGATCGCAATGGCGCTTGCCTGCAAGCCGAAGCTGCTGATCGCCGACGAGCCGACCACCGCTCTGGACGTCACCATTCAGGCGCAGATCCTGAAGCTGATGAATGACCTTAAGGCGGAGCACGGCACGTCCATTCTGTTCATCACCCACGACCTCGGCGTTATCCGCCAGATCGCCGACGACGTTGCCGTTATGTACTGCGGTCAGGTCGTCGAGATGGCACCGGCAGAGACGATCTTCAGCGTCTCGGAGTATTCTCATCCCTATACCGAGGGTCTGATGATCTCCATCCCGCGCCTCAACACCCCAGCAAACCAGCGTCTCGACGCCATCCCCGGCGCCGTCCCGCATCCTCTGAATCTGCCGAAGGGCTGCAAGTTCGCCCCCCGCTGCAAGTACGCCACCGAGCGCTGCTTTGAGGAAGAACCCAGCATGATGCGCGTCAGCGACACCCAGCAGGTCAGATGCTTCTATGCGAAGAAGGAGGATCGTCATGCAAAATAAGAATGTCCTTCTGAAAGTTACGAACCTCCGTCAGTATTTCCCTGTCGGAAAGAAGATGTTCGTCAAGGCGAACGACGGTATTACGCTTGACATCTATGAGGGCGAGACGATCGGTCTGGTCGGCGAGTCCGGCTGCGGCAAGTCCACGTTCGGACGCACGCTGCTCCAGCTCTATCGCCAGACGGACGGCAGAAGCATCTATTACGGTGCTTCCCGCGATGAGCTTGCGCCTGTCTATGTTGCCAAAACCGTCAAAAACCTCACCAAACTCCGCAACAAGATGCACGAGCTGCAGGAGAAACAGGCTGCCAAGGAGGCGGAGTATGACGCCGCCGACGAAAAGCAGCAGCTTCTCATGCACTCCGAGCTGTCTGCTGTCTGTAAGGAAGCGGACGATGCGTATTACGACATTGCCAGCGTCATCGGCGGCTTCATGGTTGCTGAAGACTTGCACCCGGTTTCTCAGATTTATTCCAAGCGTTGCGATGCGACCATGCGTCTGAAAAAGGCGATCGAGGGCAGAAAGCCCGCGAAGATCGACTATGACGACGCCGTCTTCGCCGCCAACAAGGAAAACAGCAGACCCTCGGCTGCAAAAACGGTCGAAAAGACCAAGGCTGCGCTGGAAGCATGGGACAAAAAGGTTGAAGATGCCCGTCTTGCCATTCAGGCAGTCGACGAGGAGATCGAAGCGCTGCGCGCGCAGTACCGCTCGCACCCCGACTTTGAGAAGCATGAGCAAATGCGCGATGAGGGCATTGACCTCGCTCGCCTGACGTACAACGAAGTCCGCCTCATCCGCAACCAGCTCCAATACATTTTCCAAGATCCTTATTCCTCGCTGAACCCGCGTATGACTGTCGCCAACATCGTCGGCGAGGGCATGATCGCCCACAGGTTCTTCAAAAAGAACGACGAGCGCATGCACGATGAAATCCTCCGAGTTATGGACAACTGTGGTCTTGCGCCCTACTTCCTGCACCGTTTCCCGCACCAGTTCTCCGGCGGTCAGCGCCAGAGAATCGGCATTGCCAGAAGCCTTGCAGTGCATCCGAAGTTCGTCGTCTGCGATGAAGCGGTCTCCGCGCTGGACGTTTCCATTCAGTCGCAGATCCTGAACCTCTTGCAGGATCTGCGTGAGCAGGAGAACCTGACGTACCTGTTCATCACGCACGATCTGTCTGTTGTTAAGTACATTTCCGACCGCATCGGCGTTATGTACCTCGGCAATCTGGTCGAGCTTGCGAGCTCGCAGGAGATTTTTGAACATCCGCTGCACCCGTACACCGAGGCGCTGATGGAATCCATCCCGACGACCGACGTCAAGAAAGACCTCGTCGTTCTCGAGGGTGACATTCCCAGCCCTGTCAACCCGCCCAAGGGCTGCAAATTCCACACGCGCTGCAAGTATTGCACCGAAATTTGCTCTCATGTGGTTCCCGAATGGCGCGAGATTCGCCCGAATCATTTCGTCGCCTGCCACCACACCCTTGAAACGCAGGAGCAGGAGTAATGTTCAACCGCAAACGTCTTGAGCGCGCAATGAAAGCGCAGCAGAAGATGAATTCCAAGGAAGTGTACGACAAATCCGAAGAAGAGTCCGCACCGCTCTCGCGCCGCGAGGCTGCGAAGCTTTCCGTTGCGGCAGTGCTCTTCTTTGTTCCGATCTGCCTTGGCGTGCTGTTGTTGCTGTGCCTTGTGTGCCTGCCGTTTCTGTTCTTTTGATATTGCATGCCGGAGCAATGCTCCGGCATGTTTTCTTGCAAGAAGCACGGGGTCAGGCTGTTGCCTGACCCCGTGCGGTTTTTCTGTTATTGTTCGGTTTATCGCTGTGCGTGGCGTTTGATCGCCTCAAAGCTTTCGGTGCTGATGACGTGCTCCATGCGGCACGCGTCCTCGGCGGCGGTCTCCGGCGAGACGCCGAGCGCTGTCAGCCAGTTGGTCAGCAGCGTGTGCCGCTCGTAAATGCGCTCGGCGATCTCCAACCCTGCAGGAAGCAGGGTGATAAAGCCGCCGGCGTCGACGGTGATGTAGCCATTTTCGCGTAGATTTTTCATCGCAACACTGACGCTGGGCTTCGAAAAATCCAGCTCGTTGACGATGTCGATCGAGCGAACAGCGCCCGTGCGGCGGTACAAAACCAGTATGGTTTCGAGGTAATTTTCGGCAGATTCCTGAATTCTCATGTGCTTCTCCGTTGTTATCGAATGAAGTTCGTGTAGCGAATCGGCTCGCGATCGGGCAGGGGAACACCGGATGCCTTGCCCGCCTCGATGCACTTGAGCAACCACGCCATGTTTTCGCCGAGCGTCCGCATGGTTTGCATGCCTTCCTCGTCGCGGACGACCTCATCCGGACTGCTGCCGTGAACCTGATTCCAGTATTGCGAGGTCACGATCGGCATGGAGTTGATGCTGAAATATTTGAGCAGACGGTCGTAAGCGGCGCTTGCGCCGCCGCGACGGCAGGAGACGATCGCCGCACCGGGCTTGCCGGTGAGCTTCCCGCCGGCGGAGAAGAACAGACGGTCAAGGAATGCGGTAGACTGACCGCTCGGTCCGGCGTAATAGACCGGCGCGCCGACAATGATCGCGTCGAACTCGTCCAGCCGTGCCGCCAGCGCATTCACACCGTCGTCAAAAATGCAGGGCGAGCCGTTTTTACACTTCCTGCATGCGATGCAGCCCGCGACAGGCTGCGTGCCGACCTGAAAAATTTCGGTTTCAATGCCGTGGCGGTGCAAAACGCCCTCTATTTCGCACAAGGCGGTGTAGGTGCAGCCCTTTGCGCGGGGGCTGCCGTTGAACAACAGGACTTTCATATCGCTGCCTCCAATCGCTTTTCTTCTATCATACTCCATCGGCGGCAAAAAAGCAAATGAAAAATCTGTGACAAACGCCGCACGGATTCCGTGCGGCGTTTCATGATTCAGAGAAAAATCTGGTTCTATAATAAATGTTGGGGTCAAGCGATGAGCCTGGCCCCAATGTCATAAA
>CAYRMX010000027.1:0-14157 GCA_964425295.1 uncultured Oscillospiraceae bacterium
GTGTCGACAATGTTGATCTTGGTGCCCTTATAGTGGACGGCGGTGTTTTTGGCCAGAATGGTGATGCCGCGCTCGCGCTCCAGATCGCCGGAGTCCATGACGCGGTCGACGACCGCCTGATTTTCGCGATAAATGCCGCCCTGCTTGAGCATTTCGTCGACGAGCGTGGTCTTGCCGTGGTCGACGTGGGCGATGATGGCGATATTTCGAATATTCTGCTGTTCAGCCATTGAAACGTTCCCTCCTCTGCGGGCGCTGCCGCAGTTTGCATACGATTTTGTTCACAACAAAAAAATATAACACAGATCCATGCAAACTGCAAGAGAAAATGCGGAATTTTGACCGAATTCCGCAAAAAATGTGTCCTGCGCCGCCGCAGAATGCGGGCGCTCGCCCTCAGCAGGTCAAGAGAGCCTCCATGACGGTGCACAGACGGCGGCTGTGACGCCGTTCGTCGTCGGCAAGAGCGCAAAACAGGGCGGCGTGCTCCGGGTAACGCTGCGCCGACGCGCGGTAGGTCTGCTCCGCTTCCCGCTCGGCGGCATAACGCGTGCGCACCGCGCAGCACAGTTCTTCCCGCTGCGCCGACGCGCCGCGCAGAACGCAGCTTTTCCGTCCGGTCAGCAGGAAATACAGCGCCGCGAGCTTTTGGGCGTGACAGGCTTCCTCGCGCGCCATGCTGCGGAACACCGCCGCAAAGCGCCCGCATCGCCGGGCAAGCATCAGATAGGCGGCATGCGCCGTCCACTCGTCGGAGATCAGCGCCGCAAGCGCCGCCTCCGGCGCGGGATCGGACGGAGTCTGTTGCAGCACCCGCTGCCAGACCGCCCGCACCGCCGCAGAATCGTTGATATCCAAATCGATTCCTCCCTTTTTTCGTTTTCCCGACATTCTATGCCGAAAAAGGGAGGAATGTGCGCGCAAGCTCAGGCTTCAAAGAGCGCGTCGAGCTGCTCGACGGCAGCGGCGACCGCACCCTCGCCGCAGGGCGCGGTCAGGCGGACGCCGGCAAGCGCGCGAACCTCCGGGTCGCAGTCGGTCGGGGCGAAGGAAATGTCCGCGCATTGCAGCATTTCCAGATCGTTCGGCGCGTCACCCGCGCAGACGAGCGTTTTGCAGCCAAGCTTTTCCGCCAACTCGCGCGCGGCGCGTCCCTTGTCCCAACCGAACGGCCCGATCTCCAAAATAAGCGGCATGGAACGCGCGATATAGCACTTCCCCGCCGCCAGCTCGCGCAGATACTGCGTCATTGCCGTCATGCGCTCCGAGACCTCGGCGGGGATATGATTCGGGTCTTCAAACGCGCCGTCCGGCTCGGCGGCGCAGACGACGAGCTTCATCCACGGAAACGGGATTTCGCCGTCAAGCCGCACGGAGATCTTTCCCCGACGGCGCAGGAAGGCGCTGCGCTCCGGCGCGTCGCCGATGGGATAATGTGCCTCGATGCGCTGCACCTCCAGCGCGAGGGTCGGGTCATACGCCTGTGCCGCCGCGACAAGCTCCTTTGCAAATTCCGGCATCGGATGTGCATAAAAAAGCTGCTCGGCGGCGTAGTCATAGCACGCCGCGCCGTTATAGCACAGGCAGGGCGCATTGACCGGAATGAGATCGAGCTTCGGGCGCAGAAGCGGAATGCTTCTGCCGCTGTTTAGGGTGAAGCGTCCGCCCTCGGCGATGAAATACCGAATGGCATCGATGTTTTTCTGCGGCACCTCGCCATCCATGCCGGAAAGCGTGTGGTCAAAATCGCTGGTAAACAAAACATTGGAAAATTTGCCCATTGTTGAAAGTCCTCCGAAAATAATGCGGCGAGCAAACGCCCCGCCGCGTTGGGTTTTGGCGTTTCAGATCGGTTCGGCGTCCATATCCGTGCGCAGATTTGAGTCGGAAATGAGCTGGCGCGGGCAGACTGCCGCGCAGCGTCCGCAGGAGACGCACTTCGAATAATTGATCGTTGCGAGGTTGTGGATGACGTGGATGGCATCGAATTCGCACTGCTTTTCACACAGGTGGCAGCCGACACAGCCGAGGTCGCAGACCTTCCGGGTGTTTGCGCCGCGCTCGTGGTTGGAGCAGGCAATGACGATGTCGGCGTCGTAGGTGACGGGGACGATGACCTTGCGCGGGCAGGCTTCGACGCACTGCATGCAGCCGGTGCATTTGTCCGGGTCGATGCGTGCGACGCCGTTGTGCAGCGAGATCGCGCCGAATTTGCAGGCGGTCATGCAAGTGCCGAAACCGAGGCAGCCGTTCGGACAGGCGGATGGGCCGTTGCCCGCGACGAACATGGCGCTGCGGCAATCCGAGATGCCTTCATAGCGTCCCTTGAGCAGGTGATTCTGCCCGCGGCACTTGACCATTGCGACCTTTCGCTCGACCTCCGCCGCCTCCACGCCCATGATCTCCGACATTTTTGCTGCGGAGTCCGAGCCGCCGGCGGCGCACTGCCCGATGACCGATTTGCCGTCGAGCACCGCCTGTGCGTATGCCTGACAGCCGGCGAAGCCGCAGCCACCGCAGTTCGCGCCCGGAAGCGCTTCGACCAGCTTGGGCAGACGTTCGTCGGTTTCGACCGCGAAGACCTTGGACGCGACGGCAAGCACCGCTCCGAAAATCGCGCCCAGCGCGCCCAGTACCGCAATCGCATAAAGAACATTTTCCATAGCCGCGCCTCCTTAAAAGACCTTGAAGCCGGAGAAGCCCATGAACGACAGGGCGAGCAATCCGGCGGCGATCAGCGCAATCGGGAAGCCCTTGAACGCCTTGGGGCAGTCGCAGTCCTCCAGCCGCTCCCGCACCGACGAAAACAGCACGATCGCCAGTGTGAAGCCCAGACCGCCCATGATGCCGTAGACCAGCGACTCAACGAAGCCGTAGCCGTTCTGGATGTTCAGCAGCGCGACGCCGAGCACGGCGCAGTTGGTGGTGATGAGCGGCAGATAGATGCCGAGCGCCTGATACAGCGACGGCACTGCCTTTTGCAGAAACATTTCGACAAACTGCACCAGCGCGGCGATGACGAGGATGAAGACGACCGTCTGCATGTATTCCAGCCCGAGCGAGACGAGCAGAAATTCGTTGACCGCCCACGTTGCCGCCGAGGCAAGCCCCATGACGAACGTGACGGCGATGCCCATGCCGAGCGCGGTGTCGAATTTTCTGGAAACGCCCATGAACGGGCAGATGCCGAGGAATTTGACGAGAATGAAGTTTTCCGCCAAAATCGCGTTCAGCGAAATCGTGAACAGGGAGAGAAACAGACTCATTTTGCCGCCTCCTTTTCCTGTTTTTCATTCAGTCGGCGGTTGAACCACTGCGAAAAGGCGATCAGGCAGCCGAGCGTCAGGAAGCCGCCGACGGGCAGGATGATGAGCAGCGCGGGATACTGTTCCGGGAGAATGCGGATGCCGTCCGCGCCGAAGACGCCCTTGCCGAACGTGCCGCTGCCGAGCAGTTCACGGATGATGCACATGATGACGAGCGCCGTGGTGTAGCCGATGCCCTGCGTCAGGCCGTCGACCGCCGAGGCAAGCACGCCGTGCTTCGAGGCGAACGCCTCCGCCCGTCCGAGCAGGATGCAGTTGACGACGATCAGCGGGATGAACAGCCCCAGCCCGTCGGAAAGATCAGGCAGGTACGCCTTGAGCAGCAGCTCGACGATGCTGACGAAGCCGGCGATGATGACGATATACGCCGCGATTCGAATTTTGTCCGGAATGACCTTGCGCAGGGCGGAGATGGCAATGTTCGAGCAGATCAGAATCAGCGTGACGGACAGGCCCATGCCCAATCCGTTAAAAAGCGTGGTCGTGATCGCCATTGTCGAACACATGCCGAGAAGCTGACCGAGGACGGGGTTGTTGGTCAGAAGCCCCTCCTTGAGCTGTTTTTTGAAGTTCATTTCCGCACCTCCCCGACGAATGCGAGCGCCCGATTGACGCCCTCGGTGACGGCACGGCTCGTGACGGTCGCGCCGGTGAGTGCATCGATCGCGCCGCCGTCCTTTTTGACCGCGAGCGCGTCCGAAGCGCCGACGAACTGCGCGCGGAAGTCCTCGCGGGTGCAGTTTGCACCGAGAGACGCGGTCTCGGAATGAGAAATGACGGAAACGCCGGTGACGCCGCCGTTTTCATCCACACCGACCATCATGTCGATCGCGCCGCCGAAGCCGTTGACGCTCACGCGGACGACGTAGCCCGCGCCGCCTGCGCGGTACGCTTCCGAAATGCCCTCTGCCGTCACGTCCAGCGGTTCATAGTCGTCTGCCGGAAGCACCTCACGCATGGCGGCGACCGCCTTTTCCTTCGTCAGCTCGGCGATCCGTTCCGCCGTCAGGGCGTTGACCAGTCCCAGAAGTCCGGCAACGACTGCCGTGATGACCAGAAGCGTCAATGTCAGGCGCAGGATGTACTTTGCATGCTTCACGCCGCATCACCGCCCTTCTTCCGCTTGACCGTTCCGAAGCGCTTGGGAACACCGATCTTGTCGAAGAAGCCGACGCAGGCGTTCATAATCAAAATCGCATAGCTCACGCCCTCGTCATATGAGCCGAAGTAGCGCAGCAAAATCGTCAGCACGCCGCAGCCAACGCCGAAGGCGACCTGTCCGCCGTGCGTGACGGGCGAGGTGGTGTAATCCGTTGCCATGAAGATCGCGCCGAGCAGAAGTCCGCCGGAAAGGAGCTGGCAGAGCATCCAGCTCACGCGAGCGCAGCCGCCGAGTGGGAAGCAGAGGGCAAGCACCGCAACCGTGCCGAGATAGGCAAGCGGAATGCGCAGGGAAATGACGCGCCGTGCGACGAGATAGACGCCGCCGAGCAGCAGCGCAAGCGCCGAAACCTCGCCCATCGAGCCGCCGATGCTGCCGAAAAACAGGTCGAGCAGGCTCTCCGACGGGAGCGCGCCGTTTGCAAGCGCTGCCATCGGCGTGGCGGAGGTCAGTCCGTCGAGCGAGGTGGGGTTGGAAAACGGGTCGAGGCGCGTGCCGGGCGCAACCCAGCTTCCGCTCATAAGCGACGGCCAGCTAAAGAGAAAGGCACGCGCCGCCAGCGCGGGGTTGACGATGTTCATGCCGATGCCGCCGAAAAGCTGCTTGACGAGCACGATAGCGAAGAAGTCGCCGAGAATGACCGTCCAAAACGGGAGCGAGACGGGGCAAACAAATGCGATCAGCATGCCCGTGACGACCGCGGAAAAGTCGCCGACGGTGTTGCTCTTTTTCATGAGCTTTCGATAGCCCCATTCGAAGAACACACACGCGCCCACGGAGACGAGCGTCAACGTCAGCGCCCGCCAGCCGAAGAAGTAAACGGCGGCGATCAGTGCCGGGAGCAGCGCAATGCACACGTCACGCATGATGACCGAGGTAGAGTTGCGGCTGTGCGCGTGCGGTGAGGAGGAAAGGGTCAGATTTTGCGGCTCGCGGATTTTCATTTCGCGCCCTCCTTTGCCTTTTCATCGCGGAGCAGCTTTTTCGCAGTGCGGAAATGCTGCACGAGCGGAATGCCCGCAGGACAGTCATAGGCGCAGCTTCCGCATTCGATGCAGTCCATAACATTGCCCTTTTCGAGCGCGCGCAGGTCGCCGCGCTTCTGGGCACGGTGCAGGAAAATCGGCATCAGGTGCATCGGGCACACATCCACGCACTTTCCGCAGCGGATGCAGTGCGGGTCGTTCACCTCATGGCGATCGGCGTCGGAATAGCAGGTCAGGGCGTTGTTGCCCTTGATGGTCGCGGCGGCGAGGGTGTGCTGCGCAATGCCCATCATCGGCCCGCCAACGAAAATTTTATACGGCTCGCAGGAGAAGCCGCCCGCCGCCTCTACGAGGTCTGCAAACGGCGTGCCGATGGGCGCAAGGAAGTTCGATGGGCTTCCGATCGCCCTGCCCGTGACCGTGACGACGCGGCGCACGAGCGGCATGCCGAGATAGATCGCGTCATAGATCGCGGCGCAAGTCGCGGCGTTGAATACCGCGCAGCCGACCGCCGCAGGCAGTCCGCCCGGCGGCACGCAGCGCCCCGTGACGGTCTGAATGAGCTGTTTTTCCGCGCCCTGCGGGTAGCGCACGCGCATGGTGAGCAGCTCGATGTCGCCGATCCGGTGGCGGGTGTCGCCCTTGAGCACGCCGCGCAGCGCGGCTGCCGCCTCCGGCTTGTTCGATTCAATGCCGATGACCGTGCGCTTCGGCTGCAAAATTTTCCGAATGATCCGCAGCCCGCCGATCACGCGCTCCGGCGTTTCGCGCATCAGACGGTCGTCGGCGGTGATGTACGGCTCGCACTCCGCACCGTTGACGATCACGGTGTCGACCTTGCCCACGCCGGAGGAAAGCTTGACGCTCGTCGGGAAGCCCGCGCCGCCCATGCCGGTGATGCCCGCCTCGCGGATGAGCGCGATCAGCTCCTCCCCGCTCAGTGCGGCGGCGGAGACGCGCGGCTTGATCGTCGGGCAGGGGGTGTCCCGCCCGTCGCTTTCGATGACGACCGACATGATCGGCGTTCCGCCGGGGTGCGGTCGCGGCTCGAGCGCGATCACCGTGCCGGAAACGGACGCATGCACAGGCACGCACAGACCGGCGCCGTCGCCGATCTTCTGCCCAAGCGTTACGCGGTCGCCGATTTTTACCAGCGGTTTGCATGGCGCGCCGATATGCTGTGACATTGCAATGCTGACGACCTTCGGGTTCAAGGGGACGATGGCTGCCTCGCGCGTCAGCTCCTTATATTCTTTCGGGTGAACACCGCCGAAAAAGGAGTGTGCCATGAGTCGCATCACCTCAATTCAAATAGGTACTTTCACTATATCACAAAGCATCCAAAAAATCTACGAATTTTCCGACGATTTTCATACATTTTCTTCATCGCCTGTACAAGCTGCACAGAAAAATTCCGAAAATTATGTCGAAATTCTGTTGAAATCACGGTTGCGTTTTGCATGGAAATCGGTATAATAATATCATAAATAAATATACCCGTCGAAGCAGTCCGGGAAAGCGGTTTTCCGACCCCCCGAAGGAGCAAAACTCTCAGGGAACAAGGACCGGGCTGTGTAGGGGCTCTCTGGAGAATCTCATTTATGAGTGCCGAAGGTGCAAGGCGAAAGCCGAATCTCTCAGGCAAAAGGACAGAGGAACATTCCACGCCCGTGGAATATCTGTATGAGTGTTGCCGGAGACGGTTACACTCTTTTTGTTTTTCGGGCGCGGCTGCGGCTGTCCCGATTCTCGGAAAGCCCCGCAATCTTAAAGGAGGAGCGAACATGGAACAGCTTGCACCGAACATTGAATTTGTCTCGCGTTATGACGAGGAGGTCGGCACGCTCTTGCAAGACGAGCTGCGCCGCCAGCGCCGGAACATCGAAATGATCGCCTCGGAGAACATCGCGTCCCCGGCGGTCATTGCCTGCATGGGCACGGTGCTCACCAACAAATATGCCGAGGGTCTGCCCGCCAAGCGCTATTACGGCGGCTGCGAAGTTGTCGACGAGGTCGAGCGCCTCGCCATTGACCGCGCGCAGAAGCTCTTCGGTGCGGAATTCGTCAACGTCCAGCCGCACAGCGGCGCACAGGCGAATCTCGCAGTCTATGCGGCACTGCTCCAACCGGGTGACACCATTCTGGGCATGAGCCTTGCAAACGGCGGTCATCTGACGCACGGCGCCGCCGCCAACCAGTCCGGCAAGATCTACAACGCCCTGTCCTACGGCGTCGACCCCAAGACCGGCTACATCGACTATGACGAGGTCGAGCGCCTCGCCCGCGAGCACCACCCGAAGCTCATCGTCGCCGGCGCTTCGGCATACCCGCGCGCGATCGATTTCGAGCGGTTTGCCGACATTGCCCACCGCAACGGCGCGCTTTTGATGGTCGACATGGCGCACATCGCCGGTCTGGTCGCCGGCGGCGTCCACCAAAGCCCCGTTCCCTATGCCGACATCGTGACGACCACGACACACAAGACCCTGCGCGGTCCGCGCGGCGGCGTCATCATGGGCAAGGAGGAATTCGCCAAGAAAATCAACTCCGCCGTTTTCCCCGGCACGCAGGGCGGCCCGCTGATGCACGTCATTGCGGCAAAGGCGATCTGCTTCCGCGAGGCGATGCAGCCGGAATTCGCCGCGTATGCCCGTCAGGTCGTCAAGAATTCTCAGGCGTTGGCTGCCGCGCTGCTGGAAAAGGGCTTTGATCTCGTCTCCGGCGGCACGGACAATCACCTCGTGCTCGCCGACCTCCGCCCGCTGCACATCACCGGCAAGGAATTGCAGCATCGGCTGGATTCCAACCACATCACGGTCAACAAGAATGCCATCCCGAACGACCCGGAGAAGCCGTTCGTCACCAGTGGCGTGCGCATCGGCACGCCTGCCGCGACGACGCGCGGCATGGTCGAGGAGGATATGCGCGTCATTGCGCAGTGCATTTACGACACCGCCGCCGATTACGAGGGCACGCAGGAGCAGGTTCGCCGCACCGTCGCCGCCCTGAATCAAAAATATCCGCTTTATGAATAACGAAACAGGGTCGGGGAGCTTCTTCCCCGACCCTGTTTTTCGGTTTTCGAACGAATTTTGCAGCGGGTCGATGTCCGCGCAAGGGATATGCCACATCCGCAGGGCGGCGAAGCCGCCAACGGCTGCGCAATGGGCATCGACCCCGACGGAACGTCTATCGGTGTTGCATTTGTAGGGATGTGGCATGCCCCATCCGCCTCGCGCCGCAGCGCAAATTCGAATCGTCGGCGAAGCCGACACCGCAACTATTCACTCTTCACCATTCACTATTCACTTTTTTCACGCCGCAAATCAGAGCGTGACGCCGTCCTTGAAAATCGAGATCTCACGGAAGCCGTGTACTTCCGCCTTGGTCTGCTTGCCCGAGGCAACCGCCAGAACCAGCTCCATCAAGCTTTCCGCCGCCTGATCGATCGTCTGCGTGCCGTCGGCGACCGTGCCGGTGTTGAGGTCGATCCACGCGGACTTTTTTTCCGCCAACGCGGTATTGGTGGCAAGCTTCAAGGTCGGTGCGGGCGCGCCGAACGGCGTCCCCCGCCCGGTGGTGAAGAGGATGAGGTGCGCGCCCGCTGCGGTCAGCGCTGTGGAGGAAACGAGGTCGTTTCCCGGCCCGTAGAGCAGTTGCAGCCCCTTGCATTTCACGGCGTCGCCGTAGCCGAGGACGTCCGCGACCGGAGCGCTGCCGCCCTTTTGCACGCAACCGCAGGACTTGTCTTCCAGCGTGGTGATGCCGCCGTCCTTGTTGCCGGGGCTGGGATTTTCATAGACCGTTTCGCCGTGGCGGAGAAAATAGCGCTTGAAGCCGTTGAGCATGTCCACCGCCTTGTCAAAGACCGCTTCGTTCACGCAGCGGTCGAGCAAAAAACCCTCCGCGCCGAACATTTCCGGCACTTCGGTCAGCACAGTTGAGCCGCCCATTGCGGTCAGACGGTCGGAAAAGCGCCCGACGACCGGGTTTGCGGTGATGCCGGACAACCCGTCCGAGCCGCCGCACTTCATGCCGACGACCAGCTCCGACGCCGAAATCGGCTCACGCTTCGTCTCTGCCGCATACGCCGCAAGCTGCGCAAGCAGCTCGCGCCCGGCGGCAAGCTCGTCCTCAACTTCCTGACAGGTCAGGAATTTGACGCGATTTTCGTCGAATTCGCCCAGCTCCTCGACAAACTGCACATGCGTCAGATTCTCACAGCCAAGGTGCAGCACCAGCACGCCGCCCGCATTCGGATGGCGCGCGAGGGCTGCAAGCAGCTTGCGCGTCTGCGCATGGTCATCGCCGGTCTGCGAGCAGCCGAACGGGTGTGGGAAGGCATAAAGCCCGTCGATGCTGCCCGTTACAAGCGACTGATTTTCCCGCGCCAGCGCCTTGGCAACATCGTTGACGCAGCCGACGGTCGGCAGAATCCACAGCTCGTTGCGGATGCCGACGGCGCCGTTTTTGCGGCGGTAGCCCAGGAACGTCGCGGGCACAACGGGCTGCTGCGCGGGAATTGCGGGATGGTAGGCATATTCCAGCTCGCCGGAAAGCCCGGTTTTCATGTTATGCGTGTGTACCCGGTCTCCGGGGGCGACGATCTGCGTCGCCGTGCCGATCGGGAAGCCGTATTTCACGACCGCCTCGCCCTCGGCAATGGCGCACAGCGCCATCTTGTGCCCGCGCGGAATGTCCGCGTTCGCCCGCACACCGTCAAACACCGTCCCCGCCGAAACGGGGCACAGCGCCACGGCGACGTTGTCCTTCGGATGGATTCGGATCAAATCAGGCATGGTTTTCCTTTCCGCCTCAGAGGCAAGCGGCGTAGGCGGCAAGCGCCCCCTGCTCGCGCAGGAGCTTCAGATTTTCGACCGTTGCAGCCTCGAAGCCGTCGATCTCGGTCAGGTCTTGCCCCCACATCTGCTCGTTGGTCATCACGGCATGCACGAGCGCGGGGATGTCGTCGGCGCGGTGCTCCCAATAGAATTCCAGCACCCAGCGGTCATCGACGCAGGTGTAGGTGTTGCCCTTGGGACGGCGGCAGACCAGCCCGGCGTCCGTCAGCTCCCGAATATCGTTGGAGAAGAACGCGAGATACGCCGCAAAGCTCATGGTCAGGCATCGGGGCAGCTTGCCGAATTTTTCGGTGTACTCCAAGAAGCTCGGCATGTTGCGCGCGCGCCACTTGGAGGTGGAGTTGAGGGAAATGCTCAAAAGCGCATGGTCGATGAACGGATTGTTGAAGCGGTCCTGCACAGCGGCGGCGAAGCCCTCGGCGTCCTGCCGGTCGAGCGGAAGAACGGGGACGACCTCCTCATAGAGCATTTTGTTCATGTAGCCGCGCACGGCGTCATCGTGCATGCAATCGCGGACGATGTCGTAGCCGCCGAGGTATGCGCCGAGGACGAAGCCGGTATGCGCGCCGTTCAGGATGCGCACCTTGCGCTTTTTATACGGCGTCACGTCCGGCACGACGATGCAGTTGACGCCCGCACGGCGGAACGGCAGCTTTTCTTCCAGCCACGCTGGGCCTTCGATGTTCCAGACGCCGAAGACCTCTCCGACGTCGGTCAGCGGGTCGGTATAGCCGTTTTCCGCCTCGAGACGGGCGACCTCCGCCGCGTCGCGGATGCGGCCGGTGACGATGCGGTCGACCAAGGTCGAGCAGAACGTGCACTGCTCGTTTACATACGCGCGGAACGCCTCACCCAGCTCCCACTGCTCGATATATCGGTTGACGCATTTGAGCAATTCCTTGCCGTTGTTGTCGATCAGCTCGCACGAGAGGATAACAAGCCCGCCTTTCCCCGCGCGGAAACGGGCATAGAGCACCTGCGTGAGCTTGCCGGGGAAGGACGCCGCCGGAGCATCGGTCAGGCTGCACGTCGGGTCATAGACGATGCCCGCCTCGGTGGTGTTCGAAACGATGTATTCCAAATCGTCGGAGACGGCAAGCTGCATCATTACCTCCAGTCCCGCCGGTTCATACGGATTCAGGCAACGGGAAACAGAGGAAATGACCCGCTTGCGGTCAACGCACTCGCCGTTTTCCGTGCCGCGCAGATACAGCGTGTAAAGTCCCTGCTGCTCGTTGATAAGCGAGGTCAACCCCTGCGGAATCGGCTGCACCAGAACGCATTTGCCGTTCCAGCCTGCTTTCTCGTTGGCGACGTCAAACCAGTAATCCACAAACGCCCGCAGGAAATTGCCCTCGCCGAACTGCATGACCTTTTCCGGGGCGCTTTTCAGCAGATAGCCCTCGTAACCCAGTTCGTCCAGAGTCTCATACGTCAGTTTTTTCATGTTATTCCTCCTTGATTGCAGTTTGCGTCTCCGTGACAGAGGCGACGTTGACCGCCGTGACGCACTCGCCGCTCTTCCCGAAGATGGATACATTATTAAATGCAGTTGAAACACCGCGCACAGTGCAGTTGAAATACCGCTCGCGGTGCGGTTGCAGCCGTTTGCACTATGGTCGCCCGCTTGTTTGCACTACGATCGCCCGCTTGTTCGCAGCGTAGTCGCAGCACCGCTCTTTGCGTGGCATGCCGTTGGCATGCCCATTGGGGCGCAGATTCGGAATTTCCACCCGCTTCGGCGTCACGAACCTCGACGGTGTGCCCGCCGCGCGGTGTTTCCTTTCATATTTTTCAGTATAGCGAATTTTATGGCAATATGCAACTCACTTTTTCGGATTTTTTGCATCGTGCGGCGCAGGCAGGAGTTATCGTCACACGCAGAGCAGCTTTGAACGGTGAAAATCGAGTTTTTACGCTTTCTTTCCGTTTTTTTCGTTTACACTTTTCTTTCTTTGTGATATCATTAGTTCCAGAGCCAACGGCTCAACGAAAAGGGGTGCTTCAATTGTCACAACAACTGATGGACGCACTGGTCAAATGTGCGCTGGGAGAGGGATTGACCCTGAAAAAAATGCCAATTCCCGAACCGGGCATGGGCGAAGTGCGGATCAAAGTCCACAGGACCGCGATCTGCGGGACGGACGTCCACATTTATAACTGGGACGCATGGAGTCAGGAAAACATCAAGCCGCCGCTGATCGTCGGGCATGAATACGTCGGGCACATCGACGCACTCGGCGAGGGCGTAACGGCATACCAAATCGGGCAGCTCGTCTCCGGCGAGGGGCACATCGTCTGCGGGCACTGCCGCAACTGCCGCGCGGGCAACGGGCAGTGGTGCAAGCACACGCACGGCGTCGGTGTTAACCGCGACGGCGCGTTTGCCGAATACCTCGTCATCCCCGCAAGCAACGTTGTGCCGATGAATCCCACATTCGACGAGGATGTCGTCTCGTTCTTTGACGCGTTCGGCAACGCCACGCATACGGCGCTGATGTATGACGTCATCGGCGAGGACGTGCTCATCACCGGCGCAGGGCCGATCGGCATGATGGCAGTCGCGATCGTCAAGAAAAACGGCGCGCGCAGCGTGGTCGTCACGGACGTGAACGATTACCGTCTGGAGCTGTGCAAAAAAATGGGCGCAACGCGGACGGTCAACGTCTCCCGCGAGCGTCTGGAAGATATTTACGGCGAGCAGCACATGGTCGAGGGCTTCGACGTCGGTCTGGAGATGAGCGGCAGCCCCGCCGCGCTGAACACGATGATCGCCAATATGCGAAACGGCGGCAACATCGCTCTGCTGGGCATTCAGCCCCCCGGAACGGTCATCGACTGGAATCAGGTCATCTTCAAGAGCCTGAACATTCGCGGCATCTACGGCAGAAAAATGTACGAAACGTGGTATAAGATGATCACGATGGTCGAAGGCGGTCTGGACTTGACTCCCATCATCACGCACCGCCTGCACTATACGGAATTTGAACAGGGCTTCGCCGCCATGCGCAGCGGCATGGCGGGCAAGGTCGTTCTGGACTGGACGGAAAGGAGAAGCGAATGAAATCCGCAATCGCACGCTACCGCGAGGAGCTTGCCGCAATGCAGGCAGCCGGTACTTATAAAAACGAACGCCTCATCACAACTCCGCAGTCTGCCCGCATCGACACGACGCAGGTCAAGGGCGTTTTGAACCTCTGCGCCAACAACTATCTCGGGCTTGCCGACGACCCGCGCATCATTGAAGCCGCCAAGGCAAGCTACGACCGCTGGGGCTACGGCATGAGCTCCGTCCGCTTCATCTGCGGCACGCAGGCGCAGCACCGCACGCTCGAAACGAAGATCGCCGATTTTCTCGGCATGGACGACACCATCCTCTATTCCTCCTGCTTTGACGCCAACGGCGGTCTGTTCGAGACGCTGCTCGGCGCAGAGGACGCCGTCATCTCCGACGAGCTGAACCACGCCTCCATCATCGACGGCGTCCGTCTGTGCAAGGCGAAGCGCTTCCGCTACAAAAACAACGACATGGACGACCTGCGCGCGCAGCTTGAAGCCGCCGTCGCCGCCGGCTGCCGCACGAAGCTCATCGCGACGGACGGCGTGTTCTCGATGGATGGTTACATTGCAAATCTTTCCGCCATCTGCGACCTCGCCGACGAATTCGACGCCCTCGTGATGGTCGATGACAGCCACGCCGTCGGATTTGTCGGAAAAACCGGGCGCGGCACGGCGGAATACTGCGGCGTCACGGGTCGCGTGGACATCATCACGGGCACGCTGGGCAAAGCCCTCGGCGGCGCTTCCGGCGGCTACACCGC
>CAYRMX010000028.1:0-13904 GCA_964425295.1 uncultured Oscillospiraceae bacterium
ACGGTGATCTGCGGCGACGATGGATGTTATGTAAACCATTGCGGCAATCCCGGCATGGCGACCGGCGGCAGCGGGGACGTGCTTGCGGGCGTGATCGTCTCACTCTTGGGACAGGGGCTTTCGCCGACGAAAGCGGCAGCCGCCGGGGCGTGGCTGCACGGCACAGCGGGTGACCTCTGCGCCCGACGCATCGGGGAATGCGGAATGCTCCCGTCGGACATCCTCGACGTCCTGCCACGACTTTTGCGATAGGGAAGTGGTTTTTTGCGGCGTGTGGTTGCTGCATGCGCGCTGGCGCTGACGTTGACCGCCTGCGCTTCGGAGGAAAGTATGCTGTCGCCCGCGATCAAGTTCCGCGCGGCGCTCGTGCAGGCAGGCGGGTGTGCCTTTCATGCGGAGGTGACGGCGGAGTCGGGCGAGACGGTGGATCTGTTTGCAATGGACTGCCAAGCCGACTCCGACGGAACGACCCGATGGGTCATGACCGCCCCGGAGACGATCGCCGGGGTCACTGCGACCGTCACGGACGGCGGCGGAACGATCACCTATGACGGCATGGCGGTGGAATTCGGTCTGCTGGCGAACGGAAACGTCATCCCGGCGGCTGCGCCGGCATTGGCGGCGACCTGCTGGACGGGCGAATATATCGCCGCGGCAGGCGACGAGGACGGACGTTACCGCGTGACCTACGAGAAAAATTTTGACGAAAAACGGCTGGTTCTCGACACTTGGTTTGAAAATGGAGTACCAATTTGCACAGAGGTGTGCTATAATCATCAGAGAATTCTCAAACTGACGATCTCGGAATTTTCAATGAATCAATGAACGGATGGAAGTCGCATGGATTACTTAAAGCGAACGTGGGCGGATATTTCGCTCGACAATCTGCATCACAACTATGAGGCGCTGCGTGCAAAGCTTCCGCACGCGTGCCGTTTTCTCGGCGTGGTCAAGGCGGACGCCTACGGTCATGGCGCCGTGCCGGTCAGCCGTTATCTGACGGAGCTGGGCGCGGAATATCTGGCAGTTTCCAACATTGAGGAGGCGGTGCAGCTCCGCCGCGGCGGTATTCGGACACCGATCCTGATTTTGGGCTATACACCGCCGTTTTATGCGCAGGATCTTGCGGCGATGAACCTGCGGCAGGAGGTTCACAGTCTGGAATACGCGCAGCAGCTCAACGACCGACTTTCCGGCACGGGTCGCCGCCTGCGCGTTCACATCAAGCTCGACACCGGCATGTCCCGCCTCGGCTTTTTCGCCTACGACCACGAAAAAACGGTCGACGAGCTGAAGCAGGTCGCGCAGCTTCCGGCGCTGCGAATCGAGGGCATTTTCATGCATTTTCCCGTGGCGGATTCGCTCGAACCCGAGGACGAACGCTTCACCCGCGCGCAGTTTGAACGCTTTATGCAGATGCTTTCGACGCTTCGGGGCGTCGGCATCGCGCCGGAGATCCGCCACTGCTGCAACAGCGGCGCGAGCATCCTTTACCCTGAATATGCGCTGGACATGATCCGTCCCGGCATTGCGACCTACGGCGTGCTTCCGTCGGATGACGTGCGCGGGAGAATCGATCTGCGCCCGGTGATGCAGCTTCGCTCAACGGTGTTCCAAATCCGTGATTTTGAGCCGAACATTTCCGTCAGCTACGGCAGAACGTACACGACGAGCCACCCGGAACGCATTGCAGTCGTGGGAATCGGCTATGCCGACGGTCTGCCCCGAAGCTGCTCGAACAATATCTCGTTCCTGCTGCGCGGCAAGCGTGTGCCGCAGGTCGGGCGGATCTGCATGGACATGTGCATGGTGGATGTGACGTCCGTGCCCGAGGCGCGCGTCGGCGACACGGTGACGGTCTTCGGCAAAGACGGCGGCGACTGCATCGAAATCGGCAGCCTTGCGCGCGATCTGGGGACGATCCCGTATGAGCTGCTGTGCGGCATCAACAAGCGCATTCCGCGCATTTATCTCGACGGAAAGAACGAAACGGAAGTCTTGCAGTACATCGTCTGAACACGATTTTTGTCAAGTCTCCGCCCGTTCGACATAGAATGGAACGGAGTTCCGCTGAATATTTTTTGCTTCCGCGTGGGAGAATATGGGTACCGTGTTACATAGAGCGCTATGTGACGCGGAGACGAATTACGGAGCGTGAAGCAAATGGACACAACGGTAAAACGAGGCGATATTTTTTACGCGGATCTCAGCCCGGTCGTCGGCAGCGAGCAGGGAGGCACGCGCCCCGTCCTGATCGTACAGAACGACACGGGAAACAGGCATTCTCCGACCGTGATCGCCGCGGCGCTCACCAGCCAGACCAATAAGGCGAAGCTTCCGACGCACATCGAGCTATCCGGCAAGAGCGTCGGGCTGACCAAGGATTCGGTGGTGCTGCTCGAACAGATTCGGACGATCGACAAGCGCCGCCTGCGCGAGCATATGGGACGGCTGGACGAGGGAATGATGAACCGCGTGGACAATGCGATCGCCGTGAGCTTCGGCTTGCCGCACGTCTGACGAAGGCATATTGCCGATCCCTCCCGCATAGACTCTGCGGGAGGGATCAATCATGGAAGTTACGGTTTTTGAGGGCGGGGAGCCGATCGGCACGCTGCAAGCGGAGGAAAACGGTCTGTTTTGGGAGATCTCCTGCACGTTGGAACGACGATCGGAGCGCATTTTGCGAATTTTCGTTCTGTCCGCGCTTGACGCGGCGTATCTCGGCATCCCGAATGCGGACGGCGTGCTGCATGCCCGCCTTGCCAAACGGCATCTGCCCAACGGCATTGACGGCGCGGCGGCGACCACGCTCCCGCGCGGGCAATGGAAGCCGTGGCGCGGCGTGATCGACGGCGTTGCGGTCGGGCATGCGCTCCTGCAAACGCAGCCGGAGGGCGTGAAGTTGGCGCTTGCGCCGGAAGAAGCTGTGAATTTTCCCGCATGGGTGCGGGATTTTCAGACAGAAAGGGTGAACGGCGTCGAGTACGCCGTCCTGGCGCTCGACGCGGAGGGACACCTGCCTCTGAAAGATAGAAAATGTGGAGGAAATGAACATGAAGAGAATGGTAGCGATTTTGCTGATTTTGGGGTGCCTGTTGACGCTCCTGCCGGTGACGGCGTCGGCGAGCAAGGGCGGGAAGCTGATTGCCCTGACGTTTGACGACGGCCCCGGACCGTATACCCAGCGGCTGCTCGACGGACTTGCCGAGCGCGGCGTCAAGGTCACGTTCTTTGTGCAGGGACAGCGCGCCGAGACTTACGGCAACACCATCCGCAGAATTTATGCAGACGGACATCAGCTTGCTTCGCACAGCTACAACCATCCGACGCTTTCGACGAAAACCGACGAGCAGGTGCGCTGGCAGCTCGATACGACGGAGAATATCATCAATGCGCAGCTCGGAAAGAGCTTCCATTACATACTCCGCCCGCCCTACGGCGACTATACCTCGCACACCCTGTCGATCATCAACACGCCGGCGATCATCTGGTCGATCGACCCGCTGGACTGGAAGTATCATAACTCCACCACGGTCTGCAACAGCATCGTCTCCGCCGCCTTTGACGGCGCGATCATCCTTGCGCACGACATCCATTACACGACGATCGACGGCGCGTTTTGGGCGATTGACAAGCTGCTGGCGCAGGGATATGAGTTTGTGACGATCAACGAGCTGTTCCGCCGCCGCGGGCAGACATTGACGAACGGCAAGCTCTATTATTCCTGCCAGCCGAACGGCACGGATCTCGGGCCGGTCGCGCAGCCGGAGGTCACGACCGAGGCGGTCTACGGCGGCTATCGCGTGAAGATGACGGCGGAAGCCGGGACGAAGATCTACTACACAACCGACGGCAGCAATCCGGCGGTGAGCGGAACGGTGTATACCGGAGAGTTTACCGCCCTTGCCGGGCAGACGCTTAAGGCGGTCGCTGCCTATGATCTCAACGGCAGCCGCAGCGCGGTGCTGGAAAAGAAGCTTAACGGCAAGCAGGTCGCAGAGCCGACCGTCGCCGTGAAAAACGGCAAGGTCGTTTTCACAAACCCGAACGCCGGGACGGATCTGCGCTACAGCACCGTCGACAGCGCCGTGACGGCGACGAGCAAAGTCTACACCGCACCGTTTGCGTGCTATGACGGCGCGCTTTGCTACCGCGTGATGGGCATGGGTGTCGGCACGCAGGAAAAGAAAATCTATGTGACGAAGAACGGCAACCTTTTCTGGGATGTCCCGACGGAGCAGTGGTACGCCGAGACGGCAGATCTCTCCGCACTCTATGGGCTGTTCAGCGGCATCGACACTTATACGTTTGCCCCGGAAATGGAAGTGACGCGCGGCATGTTCGTCACGGTGCTCTCCCGCTTGGCGGAGAAGCTCGGAAAGTCCGTCACTCCGAAGGGCAACACGAACTTTAAGGACGTTCCCGCCACGCAGTATTATGCCGAGCCGATCGCTTGGGCCGCGGAGCAGGGCCTCGCCAGGGGCTATGAGGACGGCTCATTCCGCCCCGACCAGACGATCAGCCGCGAGGAGATGTGCGTGCTGCTTGACAGAATGTTTGCCTTCCTCGGAATCAAGCCGACCGGCACCGCCAAGACCTTTGCGGACGACGCGAAGATCGGCGCATGGGCAAAGGAAAGCGTTGCGCGCATGAGCGCAATGGGCATCGTCAACGGGCGGGAGAAGAACAACTTCGTCCCGCAGGGCACGGCGACCCGCGCGGAAGCCGCGACCGTCCTGCTGCGGCTGTATCAGCTTATGAAATAAGGTTAACAAGCCGCCGTTCCGTGCATGGAACGGCGGCTTGTTTTCTCAATTCTCGTCGGGGAAGTGGTACTTTGCCCGATAGCCCGCGAAGCGTTCGGAGAACGCGGCACTTTCGGAAAGCTCGCCGGATTTCAGAGCATTCAGATATTCGTGGATATCCAGCTTGCCCTCGGAAACCTGAAGCATTTCGATCGCGACGTTGGAACAGTGGTCGGCGGTGCGCTCACAGGCGGTTAGCAGATCTTCGAGCACGAAGCCGTATTCCACGCTGCACACGCCGTCGCGCAGTCGGCGGATGTGTCGGCTCTTGATCTCGCGAACCAGCGTGTCGACGACCTGCTCCTGCGGCTCGACCGTCGCCGCCATTTCCAGATCAAAGTCGGCGTAGGCAGTCAGCGTGCAGTGCATCACATCGAGCACCGCCTGCGCCAGAACGGAAAGCTCGCCCTTTGCCTGTGCGGAGAAATCGATCTTTTTTTCTTCGATCTCCTGCGCAGCTTCCGCGACGGAGACGGCATGGTCTGCCATGCGCTCGATGTCGGAGATCGTGTAAAGCAGAGTGTTGAGCGTGCGGTTGTCGGCGGTGGAGAGGTTTTTGGCGGAGAGAGTGACCAGATAGCTTCCGAGGGCGTCCTCGTAGCGATCGGTTTTCGTTTCCAGCTCCAAGACCTCCTGCATGACTGCCGAGTCAAACTTCGTGGTCAGCCCGATGGCAAGCTCCATCGCGCGGGCGGCGTCGGACGCCATCTCGGAAGCGACGGTATGAGCGCGCTGGACGGCAACGGCGGGCGTTGCAAGCAGACGCGTGTCGAGCAATTCCTGCTTCTGCGGGGTGTGTTCGCGGGGAATGATGACGTAGGCAAGGCGGACGAGCAGCCCGCTCAGCGGCATGAGAATGCAGGTGGCTGCGACGTTAAAGCCCGTGTGGATGACGGCGATGTTCCACGGCGCGACGGTATCGTTCAGGAAACGCCAGTCGATGAACAGCCCCAGACCGTAGAAAATGACGACGAACAGGGCAACACCGACGATGTTGAACAGCAGGTGAACCATTGCGGTGCGACGGGCGTTGCGGTTGGCGCCGACCGAGCCGAGAAGCGCCGTGATACAGGTGCCGATGTTCTGCCCGAGAATGATGGGAATGGCGCTGGCGTAGGTCACGACGCCCGTCGAGCACAGACCTTGCAGAATGCCGACCGAGGCGGAGGAGGACTGAATGATCGCCGTCAGAATCGCGCCGAACAGAATGCCGAGCAGCGGGTTGGAGAACGAGATCATGAGGTTGGCAAACCAAGGTTCGTGCTCCAAAAACGCCATCGAATCGGACATGATGTCCATGCCGGTCATGAGCGCGAGGAAACCGAGGGCGATTGCACCGATGCCGCGCTTTTTTTCGCTTTTCGTGAACATATACAGCACGATGCCGAGCGTTCCGATGAGGGGCGCGAGGGTAGAGGGCTTAAAGAGGCGGATGAGGAAGCTGTCACCCTCCAGACCGCTGAGGGAAAGAATCCATGAGGTGATGGTCGTACCGATGTTGCTGCCCATGATGACGCCGACCGCCTGTTTGAAGGTCATGATGCCGGAGTTGACGAAGCCGACGACCATGACGGTGGTTGCGGAGCTGGACTGAATGACGGCAGTCACGCCCATGCCGAGCAGAAAGCCTTTGAAAATATTCGAGCTCATTTTGGACAGCAGTGTTTGCAGCTTGCCGCCCGCCTGACGCTCGAGCGCCTTGCCCATCGTGTCCATACCGAACAGGAACAGCGCAAGACCGCCCAGAAGCGTGATGATGTTGAAAATATAGGACATTTTGTGTTCTCCTTCTCATGTATACGACCTTATTATAGGTGCAGAGCGGAGAAAAGACCATGAAATCCGTGTATAGTTCGTGTAAAATTCGTGTAAAATCGACTCCCTCTCCATGCCGCAAAGCACGGGGAGGGAGTCGCTGTTTTCGATCAGTTTGTATAGTTGTCAAAGTAGCCCTGCACGAGGACGATGGGCGTGCCCTTGTCGCCCGAGCCACTGGTCAGGTCGCAGAGCGAGCCGATCAGGTCGGTGAGCTGGCGCGGGGTCGTGCCCTGCGACGCCATGTTGCCGACGAGAGAGCCGTGCTTGGTACGGATGCTTTCCGAGATCGCTTCGCGCAGCGCGTCGCCGGAGAGATCTTTGAAGTCGTTGTCGGCGAGATACTTGAGCTTCAGCTCGTTTGGCGTGCCGATCAGACCTTCGGTGAAGTTGGGGGAGACGACCGGGTCGGCAAGCTCCCAGATCTTTCCCTTGGGGTCGTTGAACGCACCGTCGCCGTAGACCATGACCTCGACGTGCTTGCCGGTGGCATTGAGCAGTCGCTTCTGCACTTCCAGAACCAGATCCTGCGCGTCGTGCGGGAAGAGCTTGACCGTGTCCTCGGTGGACTTGTTCGAGCCGAGCAGACCGTAGCGCTCGTTATAGCCGCTGCCGCCGATCGGAGCTGTCATGATCTCGTCCAGACCGAGAACGGTCTTCGCGCCCGCCGCTTTCAGAAGCCGCTTGGTGCGCGCGCGGCTGTGGATATCGCAGGTGATGACGGTGTCGGTGTATTGCAGGATGGTCTTCGCCTGATTTGCAAAGACGAATTCGACTTCTGCGCCGCATTCGGTGATGAGGTCACCGTAATACTGCACATAGTCCACGCCGGTGAATTCGTGCTTCGGATAGCCGAACAGGGCACGGAAGCGATCAAGGGTGAGAACGTCGGAATAGGGGTTGATGCCCGCTTCATCGAGGGCGTCGAGGGTGATGAGCTGGTTGCCGACCTCGTCTGCGGGGTAGCTGAGCATCAGAACGATCTTTTTGACGCCCTTGGCGATGCCGCGCAGGCAGATGGCGAAGCGGTTGCGGGAAAGAATGGGAAAGATGACACCGACGGTGTCACTGTGAACCCTGGCACGGACGTCGGCGGCGATGTCGTCAACGGTAGCGTAGTTGCCCTGCGCGCGGGCGACAATGGACTCCGTCATGGCAACGACGTCGCGGTCGCGGAGCGAGAAGCCTTCGTTCTCGGCGGCTTCCAGCACGCTGTCGGTCACGATTGCAGCAAGATCATCGCCCTGACGGATGATCGGGCAGCGAATGCCTCGTGCAACGGTTCCTGTTCTTCTTTCATTCATATGCTCAGATCCTTTCTAAATATTAATCGGTATAGCATTCCGGCTTCAGAACGCCGATATACGGCAGGTTGCGGTACTGGTCTGCGTAATCCAGACCATAGCCGACGACAAAGTCGTTGCCGATCTCGAAGCCGACGAGATCGGGCGCGAGATCGGGGGCATGGCAGCCGCCCTTGTCGAGGAACGCCACGCTGGTGAACGAGGCGGGGTGACGCGAGGAGAAGAGCTTCTTCAGATAATGCACCGTCAGCCCGGAGTCGATGATGTCCTCGACGAGAACGACGTCACGACCGGTGATGTCGTGTTCGAGGTCCTTGTTCAGGCGAACGACGCCCGTCGACCGAGAAGAAACGCCGTAGCTGGAAACGGAGATGAAGTCCAGATCAAGCGCACAGCGCATGCGGCGGCACAGGTCGGTGTAGAAAAAGGACGCACCCTTGAGCACGCATACCATGACCGGGCGGCGGTCGCCGAAGCGTGCTGTCAGCTCGGCGGCGAGTTCCTCGACGCGTGCGGCAATCTGCGCCTCGGAGCAAAGCACGCGGGCAATATCTTCTTTCGGACTACGGATCAGCATGAACAGACCTCCAACGAAAATTTTTCTTTACAATCGCGAACTAAGCAATTATAATCAAGAAATACCGATAAGTAAAATAGATGTTTTTAATGTTTGGCATTAGCAAAACTAATGGAGGGGCTTAAAATGGCGATCAAACTGGAGCTGTACCGCATTTTTCAGGAGGTCGCGAAAACGGGGAACATCTCCGCGGCGGCACAACGGCTGTTCATTTCGCAGTCGGCGGTCAGCCAGTCGATCAAGCAGCTCGAAGACCAGCTTCAGGTGCGGCTGTTTTCCCGCAGCAGCAAGGGCGTGCGCCTGACGGGTGAGGGGGAGCTGTTGGCGGAATATGTCGAGCATGCGCTGGGACTGATCCGCAGCGGAGAGGAAAAGCTGGCGCAGGCGCGCGACCTGACGACGGGCGAGCTGACCATCGGCGCAAGCGACACCGTGACGAAGACCTATCTGCTCGCGCGGCTGGAATCGTTCCACAAGACCTATCCCGGTATTCACATTCGCATCCTGACCGGTACGAGCCGCATGGTGCTCAATTATCTCAAATCCGGGCAGGTGGACATCGCCTTTGCCAGCAAACCGGAGAATACCGAGGCGTATCACATGCGCCACTGCATCGAAACGCACACGATCTTTGTTGCTGCACCGACGTATTTTTCGGACTTTTCTCACGTGTTTTCCATGCGGGAGATCGCGGAGCTGCCGCTCATTCTTCTCGAACGGCAGGCGTCTTCGCGAACGTATGTGGAGCGATTTTTCAGCGAGCACGGCATCACGCTGCACCCGGAGATCGAGCTTGGCTCACACAATCTGCTCATCTCCCTTGCGCGCATCGGGCTGGGCGTTGCGTGCGTGACGAAGGAATTCTCACAGTCCGGGCTGGGGCGTGGTGTGATTGTGCCGCTGCGGACGGATTTTGAGATCCCGCCCCGCGCGGTGTATATGTGCACGCTTCGGACGGTCGCGCCCGGCGCGGCGGCGAGCCGCTTCATGGACTATATCTCCGAAAGCAACCGCATGTCCTATGACCTCGGGCATTCCTATCATTTTGAAAATTGAAAAGCCCGCTCGCGGCGCAAAACAGAAAACACATCCGTGCAGAAGGAGCTGAACGGATGTGTTTTTTGAAAACGGAGCTTAGCAGACCGCCGTTCGCACATTGCGATCGGCGGTCTGCTTTTCGGTATTCGGTTGTTGTGTGACAGATTGCTCTCTTTCATTTTTATCAGAAGAAAAGCGGTTCGTCGTTTTCCTCGGCGGGGAGGATTTCGCCGTCCGGCAGGAGGAACGGGCGCTTGCACAGGACGACCCACAGTCCGACGAAGCCCGCCAGACTCAGAAGTGAGAGAAGAATCCCGAGCGTCAGACCCGGCGCACGGAAGCGCAGCTCGACGATGTGCGTGCCCTCACCGAGGGGGAACGCGATCACGGCGTCGGTCAGAGCGACGGCGGTCGACTGCGGGTCATAGCCCTCGGCGAGCGTCACTTCCTCGCCGTCGACATATGCCGTCCAGCCCGGCTCGTAGGGGACGGAAGTGTAAAACAGTCCGTCCGATTTTGCCGTGACCGTGCCGCGCAGACGGGTGTCGGAAAACTGCGTCAGCGTCCACGGCTCGTCGGCAAGCAGTGCATAACCGGCGTTGAACACGGCGTTATTTTGCAGGGCGACGTCGGCGGAGATCGTGCCGGATTCCTTGTTCTCGATGGAATAGGTCAGGGTGATCGTGTCGCCGGCATAGAAATTGCCGAGACTGAACAGAGAACGCGCCTTGATGTTGCGGGTAAAGAGCGGCTTGCCGTTATAATAGACGTTGACCTCCGTGCAGCCGCTGACCTTCGTCGTGGCGCAGTAAAGTCCGTCCTGCTCGACGGCGTAGATCACACTGTAGGTCGATTTGCCGTCGGGATCGCCGCCGTTGTAGCTGTACTGCGTGCCGGATGTGCCGCTGGGATAGAGCTTTGCGCCCTCCGGGGCGGTCAGGTCGGAATGCGTCAGATGGAGGTAGAGCGGTTCTTCAATGCCCGTGGCAAGGCGGAACATCTCCTCCTGCTCCCAGATGGGGTTGTATTTTTCCGCCTCCGCCACAAAATCGCCGAGGCGACGGTCTGCCATGAAGCCGAGGGAGATATAGGCGTTGTTTTTCAGAAGATTCGTCTCGCCTGCGTCGGCAACCAGGGTGTTGTAATCCGTGTTGCGGTGGTCGCCGGTGCGGTCGAGCAGGTAGCGAATGCCGCACATCAGGTTGGTGAACGGGGAAGACTCGCTGTATGAATAGCGATTGCTCGCCACCCACGAGGAAAGCCCGAGCGAACGGGAGAAGCGGTTGAAGCTGACGTTGGCGGAGGAGTTGAAGACCGTTACGCCGCGGTAGCCGTTGAGCGCGCCGTCGTTGAGAGTTTGCGTGGCGGTGGCTTCCGTGCGGTAGAAAAGGTCGTCTTCGTCCACTTCGGCGTATTGTAAGAGCGCCTGAACGTTTTCGTTATCCGTCGGGTAGATCGAGCGGGTGGTGAAGCCGATGGCGTCCAGCCCGCGCGAGAAGCAGACGACCATCTCGCAGGTGATGACCATACACAAAAGCCCGCAGGTGAGCGCCTTGCGGCGTCGCTCCGGCGCATAGACGAGGAAAAACACGACCGCGCAGAGCAGCACGACGCCGCCGAAAATCGGGATCAGGATGCTGCGGTCGGAGAACAGCCCGTTTGCGAGCATTGCCGCCGCGAGAGGGATGATGACCGCCAGCTTCCATGCGCGGAAATTGTCCATCAGCAGAATTGCGCGGTACGCCATGCAGATCAGGACGAACGAGAACAGGAAACTGAAACGATAGGGGAGCATGTTGGGGAAGTGGAAGCCGTGCCAGAAATAGTCCAGCGCGCGGAAAATGAAGCTCAAAAGCAGGAAGAACAGCAGGAAGATGTGAAACAGCTTTTCCCGCAGGGGAATTTTGCCGTTGCAGAAATAGAAGATTGTGAGGATGACCGCCGTGAAGCTGCAAAAGACGTTCGGAAGCCCGTCCATTTTCGTCACTTCGTTTGCGGGCAGAAGATTTGCAAGCACCTTGCCCGCTGCCTTGAGCACGCCCGGAAGCGTCTGCGTTTTCAGCAGCGACCAGAGGCTTGCGCCATCTTCAAGCGTACCGCTTGCATTCTCGGCAATGTTGAGGGCGAGCAGATTGAAGTCAGACCCGGCGGAGGAATAAGTGCCGCGCATTGCCATCAGCGTCGGAATGAGCAGCACGGAGCACAGTCCGACGCCCAGCACGGTCGCAATGCCGATGCGGACGAAGCGGCGCAGGAAGCCTTTCCAACCATTGGGACGGCAGATGCAGTAGCCGAAGAAGCTCAGAAAGACGAAAATGCAGCAGAAATAGGCGATATAGTAGCTGCACCAGAGCGTGAGCGCCAGCGCAATGACATACAGGCGAAAGCGCCCCTCGCGCAGCAGGGCAACCATGCCCGCCATGAGCAGTGGGAGCAGTGCAAAGGAATCAAGCCAGATGATGTTCCAGTAATAGCCGCAGCTCCATGCGCAAAAGGCGTACATGAGCGCGAAAAAGGGGAGAAGGAGCGTGTTTTTGCGATAGACGCGGCGGAGAAAATAGCCCATGAACAGACCTGCAAGCCCGATTTTCAGCACCGTCAGGAACGCGAAAAATTCCCGCAGGTATTGCAGCGGGACGAGCGCCGAGAGCAGGTACAGCGGACTGGAAAGATAGTAGGCAAAGAGGGACAGATAGCTTGTGCCCATGCCGACGTCCCATGTGTATTGCAGTGAGCCGCCGCTGAGCAGCTTTTCCCGGAACGAGACCAGGAACGGATAATATTGATGCCATTCGTCGTGCGCGAGGAGCTGTTTATCTCCGAAAGGGTACAGCCCGCCGATGAAAAAAGCGAGATAGGCAATCAGAAACGGAAGCAGGAACGAGAGCAGAAGCGGTAGGCGCGAGGCGCGATTGCCGAGTAGTCGGTTTTTCATGGTCAGTCCTCCGAATCTGGCAGACGAAGCTGCCGGATAAGATAGGGGAGCGTTGCTTCAAAATCCACGCCGTACCAGCGGCGGTCGGGGTGGCGGACGGTGACGCGGATGGTCTTCACCACATAGTCTGCGGCAAGGGCGATGGCGTCGGCGGGGGAATAGCCCAGCGTCAGCGCTCCGGCGCAGGTGGCGGCGAACAGGTCGCCCGTGCCGTGGAACATGCCGTCGATGTGCTCGGTCAGGTGCAGGGCGAACTTGCCGTCTGCGCCCATCGCGGCGACGCCCATGTGCGTTTCGTCCGGGCGCAGACCCGTGACGATCGCTGTTTTCGTTCCAAGCGCGAGCAGCCCTGCAAGTAAGCGGCGAATATAGGCTTCGTCGTGCCGCTTACGGTAATGCTCGCCCGTTAAGAGACACGCTTCGGTTACGTTGGGCGTGAGGATGTCGGCGTGTGAGCAAAAGACGCGCATGGCGTCGGGGAAATCGGGGGAAATGCCGGTGTAGAGCGCGCCGCAGTCTGCCATGACGGGGTCGATGAAGACGAGAGTTTCCGACGTGCGGAAGCGGCGCAGCAGGGATTCGACCAGCGCGATCTGCGCCGCCGAGCCGAGATAGCCGGAATAGATGGCGTCAAAGCGCAGACCGAGCCGCGACCAGTGCTCGACGATCGGGGGGAGCAGCTCGGTCAGGTCGGTGGCGGAAAAGCCGTCAAAGGCGGTGTGCGCCGAGAGCAGTGCGGTGGGCAGGGCGGCGCACTCGATGCCCATTGCGGAAAGCACCGGAAGCGCAATGCCCTGCGAGCATTTTCCAATGCAGGAAAGATCTTGTATGCTGGCGATCCGTTTCATAGTTTCTCCGAATTCTTATCGTTCCATAGTCTTTTTTCACATTATACCATGAGCGCAAGCGAAATGGTATAATGTAGCCATATTTTCCGGATCTCGGCGAAGCCGAGGAGGAAACAAACCTCTTTGCGGTTTATTATACCTGATTTTCCGCGGAAAAGGAAGTCTTTGGAGAAAAAATACGTGTTTTTCCCGTTTTCAAAAAAGTTGAAAATATTGTGGTTTCCCTCTTGCATTTACCACAAGATGTAGTATAATAAGAACCGAACGAAAAAACAAGGGGAGTTTCTGCGCTTTTCGCGGCGACTCCTTGGGAGGAAATACTTATGAAAATTATCAAGCGCAACGGTGCGGAGGTGGTCTTCGACATCGACAAGATCCGCACCGCGATCCGAAAAGCAAACGTCGCGGTTGAGGAACATGCGCGCATGACACCGCTGCAGATCGACCGCATTGCCGAAAGCGTCGCCATCCGCTGCGAGGAAATGAACCGCAGCCTGTCCGTCGAGGAAATTCAGGATCTCGTCGAGGATCAGATTATGGCGCACGGCGCGTTTGAGGTCGCCAAGCACTATATCACTT
>CAYRMX010000029.1:0-13825 GCA_964425295.1 uncultured Oscillospiraceae bacterium
CCTTTACATAGTGCTGCCAGCGGGCTTCCTCCCAGTTTTCCATCCGGGCGAGGTTTTTGTTCGTGCGCCAGCGGAAATGCAGCTTGGAAAGCGGCTGGTAGCTCCAGTCGACGACGACGCGCTTTGCGCCCGCGCGATAGCATTCCTCCACGACCATCCGGACGAATTCCGGCTGATCAAGCTCCGCCTGAACGAAGACTTCCTGTCCCTTTTGGACGTTGATGCCGACGTTCGCGATCAGATGCGCATACTTGCGCAGTACGGTTTTTTTCATGTGTGCCTCCTTGTCGGCGGTGTTCCGCCGCTTTTTTCTCATTGTAACAGAAGCGTGCCCAAATTTCAATATTGCATTCGGCGCGAAAAGCGGGTACAATAGGGGAAACTGTAAAAATGAGGCGAAAAAATGACACGACAGGAATTTTCCACGCTGGTGCAGGCGGGGACGGTGCTGCTCGACGGCGCGACCGGCTCATGCCTGATGCGCAGCGGCATGCCGCGCGGCGTCTGCGCGGAGGAATGGGTGCTTGCGCACCCGGAGGCGATTTTGACCTTGCAGCGGGCGTATGCCGCAGCGGGAAGCCAAATTATTTATGCACCGACGTTCGGCGCGAACCGCAAAAATCTGGAGCGCCACGGCTTACAGGGGCAGGTTCGCGATTTCAATCGTCGGCTTGCGGCGCTTTCCAAGCAGGTGGAGGGCGCGCTCATCGCGGGCGACGTGACGACGACCGGCGTCCCGTTAGAGCCGAACGGCGCGATGACCTATTCCGAGCTGCACGACATCTATACCGAGCAGATCGAAGCACTCTGCGAGGGCGGGGTCGACCTGCTGGTGATTGAGACGATGCTGGGCGTCGACGAGACGACCGTCGCGCTTGAAGCAGCGAGAAGTGTGTGCGATCTGCCCGTGATGTGCAGCGTGACTGTGCAGGGCGACGGCGCCTGCTACTTCGGCGGAAACTACGTCGAGGCGGTCGAAACGCTGCAAGCGCTCGGCGCGGACGCCGTGGGCGTCAACTGCTCCTGCGGGCCGGAACAGCTCGTCAGCCTGATGCGAAACATGAAAGCGGTCGCGTCCGTGCCGCTCATTGCCAAGCCGAACGCCGGCATGCCGACCATCAGCGACGCGGGCGAAGCGGTCTACCCGATGTCGCCGGAGGAATTTGCCCACGCTATGCGTCCGCTGCTGCACGCCGGAGCGGAGATCGTCGGCGGCTGCTGCGGCACGACCCCGGAATTCATCGCCGCGCTGCGCGAAATTATCAAAGGAGATCACAGACATGACAATTCTTGACCGCGCCGATCTGGACGCTATTTGCACGCGCTGCGGTGGCACGGCGCTCTATTCCGGCGAAGAGGGGACGATCGTCCGGCTGGAAAACGAGCTGCACACGGACATTCTCGACGGCGAGCGCCTTTGCGGCATCCTCGACGAGCTGGACATCCACTCCGCCAAAATTTGCACCGCCAAGAGCCGCAGTGCTGCCGACGCACTCAAGGCGCGCTTCGGCTTCAAGGGCGAGCAGCCCTGCTCGCAGTGGGTCTATACCGCCAAAGAAGCGCCGCAGCAGACGCCGAATGTCGATATCCGCATTTTGCGGGCGGAGGACGTCGAGCTTGCCGCGTCGCATTACCATAACCAGGTCGATTATTTCCGTTACTGCGTCGAGCATGAATGGATCTGGGGGCTTTACGAGGGGAAAGCGCTCGCGGGCTTCATCGGTCTGCATGAGCAGGGGAGCATGGGCATGCTCGAAATCCTGCCCGAATTCCGCCGCAAGGGCTATGGGTACGCGCTCGAAGCGCACCTGATCGCCGTACATTTGCAGCGCGGCTGGCTGCCCTACGGCCATGTCGTCGAGGGCAACACCGCGTCCCTCGCCCTGCAAGCCAAGCTCGGCATGCAATGCGCCGAAACCCCAACTATCTGGATTTACTGAAAAAGTTGTCTGCCTTTTGGCAGACAACTTTTATTTTAATATGACGCGCCAGGCGGAGATCAGTCGGTCGAGCGACCATGCGGCGTTGGCGGGACTGGTGGAGGGGAGAACTTCCGCACTCCGACCGAGCTGCGGTTCATGATAGCGCCGAAAATATTTGAACGAGGTGGCGCCGTTGCAGAAAATGTGCTCGATCGGGGCGTGCTCCGTGATGACGCGCAGGTCGTTTGGGACGGCGTCACGAATGCTGCTGTCTGACGAGCCGGTGATGGTGCAGCGCCCGATGGAGTCCCAGAGAGCAAAGTGATTGGAGAGGATCAGCTCCGTCTTTTCCTCCACGGTTTGCGGCAACGGGCGGTCGGTCAGGGCGGCGAGGACGCGCCAGAAGCGGTTTTGCGGATGACCGTAGAAAAACATCGCCTCGCGCGACTTGATCGACGGGAACGAGCCGAGGATCAGCACGCGTGATTCGGCGTTGAACAGCGGCGGGATGGGATGAACCTGCGGAGCGGGCATTTCGGGCATAAGATCACCTGATTTCTTTGGATACCGTTAGTTTAGCCCGAATGCTTCCACGTGTCAAGGGTTCGGCGGAAAACACCGCGCAGCCAGCGGCGGTCGCGGGCGTGCAGGGCGTCGGTCAGAAGATAACAGGCGATCAGCAGAACGAGGAAAAACGTCCCGCGCAGGAGGATTTCGCCGAGCGCGGACGACAGCGCGGGCAGCAGCCCGGCGAGACCCGCCGCGACCGCCAGACTCCACAACGGGCGCAGAAAATCGGCGGCGTTTGGGCGGTGCTCCGTGGTCAGAAGCAGCCGACGGATGCTCAAAAAGAGGTTGATGGCGTGCGTCAGGAAAAAACTGAAAACATAGCCGCCGATGCCCCAACGCGGAAGCAGCACGAGCAGCAGCAGAACGTCGAGCAGGGAGGTCAGCGTGTTATAGCGGACGCAGCTAATCTGCTCGGCAAGCCCCTTGAGCATGCCGTCGACGATCGCGTCGAGGTAGAGTATCAGCACCATCGGGGCAAAAATGCGCAGATAGTGCCCGGCGTCGACGCTTTTGTAGATGAGCATGCCCAGCGGGACGGCGTTGAGAAACAGAAAGCCCGCGATGGCTGCGGCAAACAGCAACCCCATGCGGATACATTTGTCCGTCAGGTCGGTGATGCGCAGACGGCGGCGCATGGCACGGCTGCGCGAAAGCTCCGGCACGAGCAGGTCGGAGACGGAATAGAGCACGGCGGCGGGGAACATCAAAATCGGAAAGACCATTGCGTGAATCGTCCCGTAGTCCGCCATCGCCTGCGCCGCCGAGCCGCCGAAGCGCGCCAGCCCGAACGGGATGAGAAGCTGCTCGGCGGTGTTCAGCCCGGCGCGGAGATAGTCGTTGAGCGCGAGCGGAACGCACAGGTGCACCAGCCGCGAGCGCATGTGCAGCGCCTCCTTGGGCGGGGCGACATGGCGGATATCGCGGCGATACTGAAAATAGAGCAGGAAAAAGTCGAAAATACAGCCGCCGGAGCTGCCCAGCGTGATGGCGCAGCAGGCGCGCTCCAAATCGTCTCGCGCCCATGTCAGCAGAAGCACGACCGTCAGCAGCAGGGAGACGATTCGCTCGGCGATTTCGATGCCGACGAGCTGCCGAATGCGGGAACAGGCGGTAAAATAACCGGTCATGATGCCGCACAGACAGGAAAAGGGGAGAAGCAGCCCCATGACCCGCAGGGAAAGCGCCGCACGGCTGTCACGCAGCCACGAAACGGCGAAAAAATCCGCAAGCAGGAATTCTGTCGCCCCCGCGACCGCACTCAGGAGCAGCGCGGCGCGCAGACAGGAGGACATGGCGAGCCGAACGCCGCCGAGACGTCGGTGCCCGTATTCCTCGGCGGAGAGGTACATTGCCGCCACGCGCACGCCGGACGTGCCAACCAGAACGGCGAACATGCCGATTGTGGAAATGAGCTGGAGCAGTCCAAGCCCCGCCGCCCCGATGCGCGCGGAGAGGAAGACGTTGAAGCCGATGGAAATGAGCCGCAGGAGAAGATTCGCCGCCGTCAGCAGCAGCGCTCCGCCGAGAATGGAGTTCGTGCGTTCCGTGTGACCACCCTCTTTCCGTAAGAGTATAAGAAGCTCCCCGCCGAAAAATGAATCCATTTCTCGGCGGGGAGTGAAAATCAGAAATCGGACGGTGCGAGCGGCGCACCGTTGAGGGCGGCAGAGGTGAGCGTGTCTCCCGCGTAGCAGAGCTTGAGCGAAAAGAACGGGGCGCGGTCTTCCAGCAAACGCATGAAAATGCGGTCGCCCGTCCACTGCGGCAGGGCGGCGAAGCGCGCTTTGTCGACCCATTCGAGCGTGCCTTCGTCGCAGTCGATCAGCTCACCCTCAAAGCCCGTGGCGTGGAAGAGGTGCATGTATTCGCCCTCCCAGCGGTCGGAGACGAAGGTGACGATGCCGCAATAGCGGTAATCCGTCAGGGTCAGGCCCGTTTCCTCCGTCGTTTCGCGGAGCAGACATTCTTCGGGACTTTCGTTTTCTTCGAATTTGCCGCCGATGCCGACCCACTTGTCTCGGTTGAGGTCGTTTTCCTTTTTGACGCGGTGCAGCAGCAGGTAGCAGCCGTCGCGTTCAATGTAGCAGAGGGTGGTGTTTTTCATTTTACCTCCTTGGGGATGATGACAGAGACGGCGTGATGTAGGTTTTCGACCGTGCAGTGTCCGCAGCCGGGGGCAAATTCGCCGTCGAGCGTCCAGTCCATGTCGGCAGGCGCGTCGATCTCGATGTGCTCGGAGGCAACCATTGTGAGCATGGCGGTGTTGTAATCCTGCGTCGTCAGCGCCAGAACGCAGTCGCTCAGCTCCAGAAGACTGTGCGGCTTGCGGATGAGTAGCAGCTCAAAGAGACCGTCGCTCATGTCGACAAGCTCGGACGAGAGCGTCAAAATGCCTGCCACGGAGGTGGAATTGCTGATCGCGCCGAAAATGTAGTCGTCTTCGTAGACCGAGCCGTCGGCAAGCGTGAAGCGCAGGTGCTTGCTGCGGATGGCGGTCAGCTCCTTGACGCCCGCAAGCAGATAGGCAAGGTGACCCAGCGAGTTTTTGAGGCTCTGCGACGTGGCATATGAGGTACGGGTGAATGCGCCGAACGAGGCAACATAGGAAAAGAAGCGGTCATTGAAGCGCCCGATGTCCAGCTTGCGCGGCGCGCCGTCCACAATGTCCCGCGCCGCCTGTAAAAAGTCCTTGGACAGCTTGAGACTGTTGGCAAAATCGTTGGTGCTCCCGGCGGGGATATAGCCGACGGGCGTGGTCGCGCCCGAGGCGTTCAAGCCGGAGATGACCTCGTTGAACGTGCCGTCGCCGCCGATGCAGACGATGACGTCGAATTCCGCCGCGCGGGCGGCGGCGATCTGCGTGGCATCGCCGCGAGCAGCGGTCATGTGCGCGGTGACGTCGAAGCCGCCACGGTTGAAAATGCCGATAATGTCTGCCAACACGCGGTTTGCGCGCATTTTCCCCGAACGGGGATTCATCACTAACAGCAGCTTTTTCATGGCGTCAGCCCAGACGGCGCAGCCAGACGAGCAGCAGCACGGCGGCGACCAGAACGCCCAGCGCAAGGAAAAGATACAGCTCCCGCGAGCGCGGCTTGCGAATGCGGAACGGAAGCACGAAGCACAGCCCCGTCGCGCCCATCAGCGCGCACAGCGCCAGCCGGAACGGCAGACGCGTGAAGAGAATGCCGAACAGGGTGATGTGGTCGGACGCGACGCAGTAGATCGAGATGATGCAAAAGAAGATCGGGAAGATCAGCGCCGAGGCGGTGATGGGCAGACCGGAATAGGTCTTGCGGCATTCGGTCGTCTCCTTTTGGCGCAGCTCCTCGGTGACATTGAAATATGCCAGACGGATCAGCCCTGCGAGCACGAACAGCGCCGCGATGACGTGCGAATACCAGACGCCGCCGCAGAGCGTCACCGTGAGCACGGCGGGCAGAACGCCGAACGCGATCACATCACTCAGCGAGTCGATCTGGATGCCGAAGCTTTTTTCGTCGTCGGTGCGGGTCTTCTTTGTGCGGGCGACCTTGCCGTCGAACATATCGCACAGACCGCAGAACAGCAGACAAAGCGTTGCGAGGATCGGATGCCTGCCGACGGCGAGCGTGATGCCGGTAAAGGCAGAAAGAACGCTCATATAGGTCAAAACGACCGTGTAATCATAAAATCCAAGCATGTTGTTCCCCCTAAATCAAAACAAAAACTTTCTCTCATCTATCTATTATCGCTCATATGACGCGTTTCGTCAAGTAGGGAGAGGAGAATTCGAGAGAAATCTGTCGAAAATGCGGCGTCCTGCGCCGCCGTGCGCTTCGGCTTGCCGTGCATGCGGCGTCCGGCGCGGCGGAGCTTGGCGGCGGTGTGGCGGACGGTGAGCAGGGCGTCGATGTTTTCGGACGTGTATTCCATGCCGTCCTGGTCGAGCACCCGCGCCCCGCGGGCGAGGCACAGCGCCGCAAGACCGTAATCCTGCGTGACGACGAGATCGCCGCCGCGCAGGAGATTGACCAGCGTGAAGTCCACGCTGTCTGCGCCTTGGTCGCAGACGAGCGTCCGCGCACCCTCGCGCTCGATTTGGTGCGCCGTGTCGCAGAGAATAAGGCATTCCACGCCGTGGCGGCGGGCAATGCGGACGGCTTCATCCACGACGGGGCAGCCATCAGCGTCAAGCAGAACGCGCACGTTAAAATTCCCCTGCCGCGTACATCAGCGCCGAAAGCGCGCACAGCGGCGCCGTCTCGCAGCGCAGAATGCGCGAGCCGAGCGTGCAGATTTGAAGTCCGGCGTCCGCCGCGCGGCGAATTTCTTCTTCCTCAAAGCCACCCTCGGGACCTGTCAGGAGCGCGGCGGTGCGGAACGGCTTGCGCTCGATGGCGGCGCGGAAGGTCAGCTTTTCCTCGTCTTCATAAAAGCAGACGGCAAGCTCCGCCTGCGCCGCGCGCTTGAGCGCCGCGTCATACGACGGCAGGGCGAGCACACGCGGAATGCGCCCGCGCCGCGACTGCTCGGCAGCGGAGGCGGCGATTTTCTGCCAGCGTTCGAGCTTTTTCGCCAGCGATTTTTCGTCCGGCTTCGACACGCACCGCGCCGACGGGAAGCAAACCAGCTCCGCTGCGCCCAGCTCGGTCGCCTTTTGGATGACGTGCTCGAATTTGTCGGATTTTGCAAACGCCATATACACCGCGCATTCGACCGCCGCCTCGCTCTCGGCGGGAACGGCTTCGTGCACGACCAGACCGAGCTGCCCGTTTGCCACCTCCGAGACGGTGCAGACATAATCCGTGCCCTCGCCGTCGCAGATCGTCACGGCGTCGCCGGTTTTCAGGCGGAGTACCTTGGCGTGGGCGGCGTTCTCCCCGGTCAATCTCATAAAGCTGTTGCCGATCTCGTTTTTCGGCACAAAAAATCGCGGCATACCGATCACCTCTGTTTCCTCTATTGTAGCAGAGAGAGAAAAATTCCGCAAGTGGCAAAAAAGGTGTTGACAAATGAGAAGTTTCGCTATATAATAGCAAAGCGAATTGCATATGCGAGTGTGCTGGAATCGGTAGACAGGCACGTTTGAGGGGCGTGTGACAACCGTCGTGTGCGTTCAAGTCGCATCACTCGCACCATGAAAAATCCTGCATTTGTCCGGCGGACAAATGCAGGTTTTTTCAAATGAAGCACGCCTTGCGGCGCACCGTGAGTGCCTCACGGTGCTTTTTCATCTCAAAAGAGAATATCAATAACACATCACGGATGTGACGGGATTGGAGCAATACATATGGATTTATTTGATCTGCTGATGACGGCGGTCGCGCTGTCGATGGATGCCTTTGCGGTGTCGATCAGCAAGGGACTTTCCGTTCGCAAGCTGCGCGTGCGCCATGCGTTCATCACCGGCGCATACTTCGGCGGCTTTCAGGCACTCATGCCGCTGCTGGGCTTTCTGCTGGCAAGCTCGTTTGCCGCAGCCATTGAGCGCTTCGACCATTGGATCGCCTTTGCCATGCTTGCCCTGATCGGCGCGAACATGGTGCGCGAGGCGCTTTCCTCTGAGGAAGAGCACCTGACCGACGCCTTTGACCTGAAAACCATGCTCCCGCTCGCCATTGCGACGAGCATCGACGCCCTTGCAACCGGCGTCTCCTTCGCGCTCACGGGTACGAACATCTGGCTTGCCATCGCCGTGACGGGCGTGACGACGTTCCTGTTCTCCGCCGTCGGCGTTAAGATCGGCAACGTTTTCGGCACAAAATACAAGTCCAAGGCGGAGCTGTTCGGCGGCATCATCCTGATTTTGATGGGCGTGAAGATTCTGGTGGAGCATTTGACGGCGTAAGGAGGGACACAATGGAGCTTTGGGATGTCTACGACGCGGAGCGAAGACCGCTGAACAAGACCCATGTGCGCGGCCTTCCGATGCGGCACGGGGAATATCACGTTGCCGTGTTCGTCTGGATCTTCAACAATGCCGGGCAACTGCTTCTGACGAAGCGCTCGCCGGAAAAACAGAACAGCCCGAACCTCTGGGCACTCACGGGCGGCGCTGTCCTCGCCGGAGAGACAAGCCTGCAGGCGATCCGCCGCGAGCTGCGCGAGGAGACCGGCATCTGCGCCGAGGAAGCGGATTTTTCGCTGTTGACGACCGTGCGGGTCAGCTCGCGCTCGTATTTCAGCGACCTCTATCTGCTGAAACGGGAGGTCGACCTTGCGGACATCATTTTGCAGGCGGGTGAGACGTGTGACGCCAAATGGGTCAGCCGCGCGGAGTTTGAGCGCATGGCAGCCGGCGGCGAGATCGCCGCGCCCGATGTGCAGCGCTATGACAGCCTGCGCGTCTATTTTGCGGAGGTTTTTCGTTGAGCCGAAGCCGCGCAGCGAGAGAACAAAAAGTGAAGAGTGAATCGTTGTGGTGTCGGCTTCGCCGACGGTTCAAATTTGCGCTGCGGCGCAGGGATGGGGCGTCGTGGACACCGCCTCGTGTTGGCAGCTTCGTTCGACACTGTAGGGACACCCGCCATCGGGTGTCCGAAGCGCGGTGATTCATTGCAAAAAAATGACGACACAGCGAACGACTTCGATGTGTCGTGCGGACACCTCGGAGGGGTATTCCTACAGAGAATTCCGAAAACCCTGCTTCTTGACAAAAACCATCCCGGTTCGGGCGAACCGGGATGGTTTTTGCTATTTTCGGAAGCGGCCCGGAGGAGACTCCAAACCGTTTTGGGGTTCCGTACCCCGAATCAGATCGGGACAGGGTTTTATTCCCCAAATTGGAACGGGGTGAAGTCGAGCGTTGCGAAATAGTCAGCGGGGGTTTCGGCGCGGCGGATTTTGGTAAAGCTTCCGTCCGGGTGCAGAAGCACCTCGGCACTGCGCAGCTTGCCATTGTAATTATAGCCCATCGAGAAGCCGTGCGCGCCCGTGTCGTGGATGGCGAGCAGGTCGCCGATTTCAATGGCGGGCAGGGAACGGTCGATGGCGAATTTGTCGTTGTTTTCGCACAGACCGCCCGTGACGTCATAGACGTGGTCGAGCAGGGCGTCCTCCTTGCCCAGCACGGTGATGTGGTGATAAGCGCCGTACATGGCGGGACGCATGAGATTTGCGGCGCAGGCGTCAAGCCCGATGTATTCCTTATAGATATGCTTGCGGTGCAGCACGGTGGAGATCAGGTGTCCGTAAGGCGCGAGCATGAAGCGCCCCAGCTCTGTGAAGATGGCGACGTCGCCCATGCCGGCGGGGACGAGAATGGACTCAAAGTTGCGGCGCACGCCCTCACCGATCACGGCGATGTCGCAGCTCGGCTGCTCGGGGCGGTAGTCCACGCCGATGCCGCCGGAGAGGTTGACAAAGGCGATGTGAACGCCCGTTGCGCGGTGCAGACGCACGGCGAGGTGGAACAGGCGCGCGGCGACCTCGGGGTAATATTCGTTGCTGAACGCGTTGCTGGCGAGCAGGGCGTGAATGCCGAAATGCTTGACGCCGCGCTGCGCGAGATAGGTGAATGCGCCGGCGATCTGATCTTCCGTCATGCCGTATTTTGCGTCGCGGGGCATGTCCATGATCGTGTTGCCGAGGCTGAAGCTCCCGCCGGGATTATAGCGGCAGCAGACCGTCTCCGGGATTCCCGCCACGCGCTCCATGAATTCCACATGGGTCACGTCGTCGAGGTTGATGTAAGCGCCCATATCGAATGCCTTGCGCATGTCCAGCTCCGGCGTGACGTTCGAAGAAAACATGATCTCCTTGCCGGTGATGCCCACCGCTTCGGCGAGCAGAAGCTCCGGGTAGGTCGCGCAGTCGCAGCCACAGCCCTCTTCATGCAGAACCTTGAGAATGTAGGGGTTCGGGGTCGCCTTGACCGCGAAATATTCGCGGAAGCCCGGATTCCATGCAAACGCCGCTTTCAGGGCGCGGGCGTTCTTTCGAATGCCCGCCTCGTCATAGACGTGATAGGGCGTGGGGATCTGGGCGGCGATCTCCTTTGCTTTTTCCAGCGTGATAAACGGTGTCTTGCGCATGGTCAGCGCTCCTTTCAAAATAAAAAAGTCCAATACGTTACAGGGCGAACGTATCGGGCTCAAAAACATCAGTCATGATCCACTGGATGCGCTCCATCTCTCGCGAGATGACAGTCCGGCACATCTTATTATGCCGTCCCAGCGGCGGACGCAGCGACAGTGCGCACCGCGCTTCGGCGAAACGCCCTTTCCCGCGCCGCGACCTGTCCGTCGCATGCTTGGAACGGTACTCCTGCAATTTCGCAACCTCAGCCATGTGTGATTGTGAAGCCTTCGGACGTGATTGCCCGAAGTTTTTTCTTAATTATAGAGCAGAGAAGCGGGCTTGTCAACCGAAAAACGCAAAATAAAACAGCCATATTTGAGGAAATTTCAAAAAAATCTCAAAATATGACCGTATTTTTCCCGAAAATCCATTGACGTGAAGAAAAAAATATGGTAGAATAGTGCTCTATACTGCGGGAATAGCGCCAAACGTATTTTCCCACTCTCTGTGAGCTATTATACCACGCTCCCGTGCGGAACGCAAGAGGGAGCGGAGACAAAGTGACAACGCATCCGCGCGTGTCGCGTGAACGGCAGCTCCTGTCTCACGCACGCGGCGCACAGAGCCGACGCCCCGCAGTTTGACAACTTTGTGCAACACACATCCCATGATAACAGAAAGGCTGTGATGACCCATATGCAAATCAAGGACGTGAAGTTCGGAAAGACAGAGCGTAAGAGCTATGCCAAGTATCAGGAAATCCTGAAAATGCCGAACCTGCTGAAAATTCAGAAGGATTCGTATAACTGGTTCCTGAACGAGGGCCTGCGCGAGGTCTTCCACGACGTCGCGGCGATCTCGGATTATACCGGCAATCTGGAGCTGTCGTTCCTCGATTATTCGCTCGACGAAAAGCCCAAGTACACCGTCGAGGAGTGCAAGGAGCGCGACGCGACCTATGCCAAGCCCATCAAGGTTCGCGTCCGTCTGCTGAACAAGCAGACCGGCGAGATCAAGGATCAGGAAATTTTCATGGGCGATTTTCCGCTCATGACCAACGGCGGCACGTTCGTCATCAACGGCGCGGAGCGCGTCATTGTTTCGCAGATCGTCCGCAGCCCCGGCATGTACTACGGCGACACCGTGGACAAGGCCGACCAGCACGTCTACACCGCGACGGTCATCCCGTATCGCGGCGCATGGCTGGAATACGAGACGGATCTTCAGAACTGCTTCTATGTCCGTATCGACAAGAACCGCAAGCTCCCGATCACCTGCCTCATCCGCGCCCTCGGCGTGGAGACCGACGCGCAGATCATCGACATCTTCGGCGAGGACGAGCGAATCAAGGCGACGCTGGAAAAAGACCCCTGCAAGAGCCGTGAAGACAGCCTGTTGGAAATCTACCGCCGTCTGCGTCCGGGCGAGCCGCCCACAGTCGACAACGCCGCCTCGTATATCGAGGGGCTGTTCTTCGACCCGCGCCGTTACGACGTTTCCAAGGTCGGTCGTTATAAGTTCAATAAGAAAATGGACATCTGGAGCCGCCTGAACGGGCAGGAGATCGCCGAGCCGATCACCGATCCGCGCACGGGCGAGATCCTCGCCATGCCCGGCGACGTCCTGACCCGCGCACAGGCGAAGGAGATCTCCGCCCGCGGCGTCTGCGATGCCGTCATCAACGTCAACGGCAAGGCGCACAAGGTCTTCTCAAACTATATGGTCGACATGAAGAACTTTGTCGACTTTGACCCGGCGGATTACGGCATTAAAGAAAAGGTCTGCCGCAAGGTGCTCTTCGAAATGCTCGACACCGTTCCCGCTGACGGCTGGGCGGAAGCCATCGAGGAGCGCATGGAGGAGCTGCTGCCCAAACACATTACCCGTGACGACATTCTCGCCTCCATCAACTACCTCAACTGCGTCGTCTGCGGCGCCGGCACGACCGACGACATCGACCACCTCGGCAATCGCCGCCTGCGCTGCGTCGGCGAGCTGCTGCAAAACCAGTTCCGCGTCGGCTTCACCCGTCTTGAACGCGTCATCCGCGAGCGCATGACGGTGCAGGATCTCGACACCGTGACCCCGCAGAGCCTCATCAACATTCGCCCCGTGACCGCGGTCATCAAGGAGTTCTTCGGTTCTTCCCCGCTGTCGCAGTTCATGGATCAGAATAACCCCTTGGCAGAGCTGACGCATAAGCGCCGCCTGTCCGCGCTCGGCCCCGGCGGTCTTTCCAGAGAGCGCGCTTCCTTCGACGTCCGCGACGTTCACTACAGCCACTACGGCCGTATGTGCCCGATTGAGACGCCGGAAGGCCCGAACATCGGTCTGATCAACTACCTTGCAAGCTTTGCGCAGATCAACGAATACGGCTTCGTCGAAGCGCCCTACCGCAAGGTCGAAAAGCTCTATGACGAGAACGGCAAATATACCGGCTCGCGCGTGACGGACGAGATCGAATACATGTCCGCCGACGTCGAGGACGATTACTACATCGCGCAGGCGAAAGAGCCGGTCGACGAGAACGGCATGCTGCTCAATTCCCGCGTGACCTGCCGCCACCGCGACGAGATCATCGCCGTCGACCGCGAGACGATTGACTACCTCGACGTTTCGCCGAAGATGATGACCTCCATCGCCACCGCGTTCATCCCGTTCCTGCAGAACGACGACGCGAACCGTGCCCTCATGGGCGCGAACATGCAGCGTCAGGCTGTCCCGCTGATGGTCACAGAAGCGCCGATCGTCGCCACCGGCATCGAGCAGAAGTGCGCCGTGGACTCCGAGGTCTGCATCAAGGCAGAGGGCGACGGCACGGTCACCCGCGCTTCCGCCAACCTCATCACCGTCCGCTACGACAACGGCGAGACGAAGGATTACACTCTGACGAAATTTGCCCGTTCCAACCAGGGCACCTGCGTCAACCAGCGCCCGATCGTCGAGGTCGGCGAGCGCGTGACGGAAGAACAGGTCATTGCCGACGGGCCCGCCTGCTCGCAGGGCGAGATCGCGCTGGGCAAGAATGTCCTGATCGGCTTCGTCACATGGGAAGGCTATAACTACGAGGACGCCATCCTCCTGAACGAGCGCCTTGTCCGCGAGGACGTCTTTACCTCCATCCACATCGAGGAATATGAGACGGAAGCCCGCGACACCAAGCTCGGGCCGGAAGAAATCACCCGCGACATCCCGAACGTCGGCGAGGACACCCTCAAGGATCTCGACGAAGACGGCGTCATCCGCATCGGCGCCGAGGTCAAGTCCGGCGACTATCTGGTCGGCAAGGTCACGCCCAAGGGCGAGACGGAGCTGACCGCCGAGGAGCGCCT